>JANOZI010000087.1:0-3502 GCA_031429375.1 Acidobacteriota bacterium
GGCGAGCGTCGCGACCGTCAACAGCAGGAGCGGCACGCTGATAAACGTCAGCGGATCGAACGAGCCAATCCCGTACAGCTGACTGTTGAGCAGCGGCGCGAGCGGCAGGGACGCGACAATGCCGACGGCGACGCCGACGGCGGCGAGTTTGGCGGCTTGCATCACGATCATCCGCAGCAGTTGTGACGGTTCGGCGCCGAGTGCGAGCCGGACGCCGACCTCGCGCGTGCGCTCGCTCACGACCAGCGACATCACCCCGTAGACGCCGATCGCCGCAAGGCCAAGCGCGAGCACGCCGAAGGCGCCGACGATTAACAGGATGAACCGCCGCGTCGACACCGATTCCGAGCGCAGCGTCGCCATGGTGCGCAGATCGTAGACCGGCAGGTTCTTGTCGATCCGTCGCGCTTCCGCGCGGATCGTTTCGGTCATCAGCGCGGGGTCGGCAGTCGTGCGCACGACGATGAATGGTGACACCGGCGGACCCTGCAGGTAGTTGATGTACATCTCCGGCTGCGGTTCTTCTTCGAGCCCGCCGTGACGGATGTCGCCGATCACGCCGACGATCGTCGTCCACGGACCGGTCGCGGCCGGGCCGGTCCGCACATGCTGGCCGATCGGATCGTGCCCCGGAAACAGGCGTCGGGCCATCGTCTCGTTGATCACCGCGACGGGCGGCGCTGTCGGGCCGTCATTCGGATCGAAGGTGCGGCCGCGGCGAATGGGAATGCCCATGGCGGCGAAATAGTTATGCATGGCCCGCCGGAACTGCACCTCCGGCAGCTCGGCGTTCGGAACGGGACGCCCTTCGATCTGCACGGTGGTCGTGACCGAGGTGCTGCCCAAAGGCACGCGCGTCGTGCCGCCGACCGACACCACGCCGGGGAGTGCTTCGATGCGGGCAAAGAAGTCGCGGTAGAACGCGAGCCGATCAGCACTCGACGTCAGGTGCTGCGGCACGTTCATCTGCCAGGTGAGCAGGTGCGAGGTGTCGAAGCCCGGGTTCACGTTCGTGACCGACACGAAGCTCCGCAGCAGGAGAACAGCGCCGGTAGTGATCGCGACAGCCAGCGCGACTTCCGCCACGACCAGGCCGGCGCGGGCGCGGCGGCGAAGCGTGCCGCCCACCGTGCCGCGGCTGCCATCCTGCAAGCTGGCCTGCGGGCTCACGCTCGCCGAGCTCAGCGCCGGCAGCAAGCCCACGAGCACGCCGGTGAGCATCGTCGTCAGCCCGGCGGCGAGCAGCACGCGCCAATCGACGCTGACCTCATTCATGCGGGGTAGATCGGCGGGGGCGAGCGCAATCAGGCCGCGCAGCGTCCAGCTCATGACGATCATGCCGGCGATGCCGCCGGCCAGGGCGAACAGCAGGCTCTCGGTCAGCAATTGCCGCGCGAGGCGGGCGCGGCCGGCCCCCAGGGCGGCGCGCGTCGCCAGTTCCTTCTCGCGCGCGATGCTGCGCGCCAGCAGGAGGTTGGCGACGTTGACCGAGGCCATCACGAGCACGAACGCGATGCCGGCCAGCAGGAGCATCAACGCCGGGCGGATCGTGCCAACCGATTGATCGATCGACCGGACCACGGTGGCGCGCCATCCCTTGTTCGTCGCCGGGTAGGCCTGTTCGAGCTGCGAGGCGATCGTCATCATGTCGGCCTCCGCCTGCTGCGGAGAGACCCCGGCCTTCAATCGTCCGATCGCCCCGAACCAATGAACGTTGCGGACGATTTGACCGGACTGCGTCAGCATGCGGTTGTTGACCGCCATCGGTCCCGAGAACGCGATCGGCAGCAACATGTCGATGCCGGTGACGCGCGTAAAGCCACTCGGGCCGAGCATGCCGGCATACGGAAAGACGAAATCCGGCGGCATGATGCCGATCACCTGGAGCGTCTGTCCCGACACGGCCAGCGTCTTGCCGATGACGGCCGCGTCGGCGCCAAAGCGGCGCCGCCAATAGCCGTCGCTCAGCACGACCACGCCGGACTCTTCGCCAATGGCGAACGTGCGACCGGTGGCCGCCGTGCGGCCGAGCATGTTGAACATGTTCGAGGTCACGAACACCGAATAGGCGACCTCGGTGCCGCTGTCGGTCACGAGCTGGGTCGGGGTGACGAAGGTGAAGTAGCCCTCGAGCCCCTCGAGCGTCGTATTCATCCGCTGGAAGTCGAGGAAGTTGGCCGGGGAGATCGGATTGCGCGCCCGGTTTTCGCTGGTGTTATAGCTCCAGATGTTCACCAGCCGCCCGTCGTCGCGATACGGCATCGAGCGCAGCAGCACGCCGTTGACGACGGCGAAGATCGCGCTGGTGGCGCCGATGCCGAGAGCGAGTGCGAGGACGGTAAGGGTGGTGAACACCGGTGTCTTCACCGCGAGCCGCAGCGTGTGCCGGAGGTCGGTGCGAAGGGTGTCCCAGAACATAAAGTGCCTACCTGTAGATTCGTATAAGTGGGGGATTGAGTTCGGATAGAAAGACCAACGCACGATCGCGGCCCATCGCTCTTTCAGCCCATTCGCGACCACTGCTGCGATGGTGCCTGGGGTGCCTGAGGTGCGGCGGAAGTCGTCGCGCATCTCGTCGCCGAATCGCCGGCGGAACGCTCGAGGATAGGCGAGCAGCGCGAGCGAGAAGAGGACGTGCCTCACGCGCGCACGCCTTTCAACAGCCGGCGAGTGCGGGCCGCCGAGAGTTGTCCCTCGAGCCGTCCCACTTCCGCCCGCGCGACCGCGATGCCGCGCGCGGTCAATCCGTAGTAGCGACGCCGCTCGTCCTCATTGGCCGGGTCCGGCGAAGTCTTGCACTCTTCGATGAGGTCGCTTTCGAGGAGTCGCGCCAGCGCCCGGTAGAGCGTGCCGGCGTGCAGGGCGACCGTCCCGCTGGAGCGGGATTCTACTTCCTGCAGGATGCTGTAACCGTGCCGCTGGCCATCGGCCAGGGCGAGCAGGATCTCGAACGCGACCGGGGTTAGCGGGAGGAACGAGTCGGGACGAAACTTGTCCATAGGTGCCTGGAGACTATACGCTCAACGCACATAGACGGTCCAGCGCCCGGAAAGGTTGCACCCGCGTAGCGGAGCCGGCTGCCATCGCTCCAGCTGTCGCTCCTGAGCCTTGGTGACGGCGGATGCAACCAATCTCCGGGTTGGGCCCATCCAAGCTGCATGGTGACGAGAACTGTGGCGACCGTGGCGATCGGGGTGGCGCTGATTGGTTCGGCGCAGGCCCAACGCTCCTCCCGGTACGACGTCCTGGACGAATCCGCTGTGACGCGCACCCTGTCTTTCGCCGCCGGTGGCGGCAGGACGCTGGACGTGCGGAATATCAGCGGCTTCATCCACGTCGAAGGGACCGAGGACCCGGCCGTGCACATGAGCATCCGCAAGGTCATCCGCGCGGAAACGCGCGACGCCTTGACGGAGGCCCAGCGCGACGTGCGCCTCGATTTCCGCGACGGCGTCCCGCGCGTTGAGGCGCGGGTGACCGACGGCCGGGGCCAGGTCTGCGG
>JANOZI010000088.1:0-7457 GCA_031429375.1 Acidobacteriota bacterium
ACGCCAGGGATCGCATACGGCGGCCGGACCGTGACGAGCAGGCGATACGGTCCTGCGTGTCCCTCGACGAAGATGTCGGGGCTGCCGACGTGCGCAGCGGGGCGCATCTGGTACGCCGTAACCGTCAGCAGGACGGGGAGGAGGATTCGCGTCAGGGAATGTTCGATGCGAACCATTTGGTGATACCCAGGTACAACCGGCCCCACGCGCTCGTGTCCAGCAGGTGCGCGTTCTCGTCCACGTTGGTGATCCCTTCGATGAGCACGAGATCGGAGCCTGGCGCCACCGCTTCGAGAGCGGCTTGGTACAGCTTTCCGGCCTGTCGCAGGATGACCGGTCCGGGCGGCGCGCACCGGCTGCAATCGTAGCCCGGGACGACATGGCCAACCCGGATGCCATTGCGCGTCATCAGCGTCGCAAACGAACGGCCCGGCTCGAACCAGTCGAACACGCCGTCGACGGCGGCGGCCGGATCGAGGCGCAGCCAGCTCTCTTCGACGATCACGAACGGGTCGACGCCGAAATCGCGCCGCGTTGCCTGCCTGAGCGCGTCGATCAAGCCGTGAAAGAAGTTCTGCCGCGTATACCACTCGAACCCGCCGTGCCACATGAACACGACCGGACGGCCGTTGATCGTCAGCCGATAGGCCGGCGGCACCGTCTGGAAGAAGCGCTTCCATTGCTGGTCGTAGAAATATTCGAGCCCGCCTTCGCCGGTGCCCGCGAGATCCGAGAGGTCGAAGCGAACATCCAGCGTCCACCCGTGGCCGCGCGCGCGGTTCTTGCGCAGCACCGCCGACGTCGTGTCGTCGAAGAGCGCGATTTTGAGGCCCGGCGCCGCCCGGTCGATGGCCTGAATCAGCGGAGCAAGGGACGCCGGATCGGCGGTCGTCTCCACGCCCCAGGAATCGGGAGCGAGCCAACCGAGTCCCGCGTCACGCGCCTGGGTCACGATCGCGGTCCACCATGTCGGGTCTTGCGCGTTCCACGGAAATTTCGGGGGATACAGCGTAGCTGCCGGCAGCTCGTCGTACCACCAGGAAAACATCGCGCCGTACTTGCCCGCGTTTTTATCCTGCGCGACGACTGGCGTCGCAAGCGTGGCCAGGACGACCATCGCGCAGGGCAACAGACGCGTTCTCATAGTCCCCATCTGACGGCGGCGAAGGTCCTGACACTCCACCCGAAGAGATCCGGCGGTAAGGTGATCCGCTGGGCCCGCAGGCCGGCGGCCGCATGAAGCCGCCCTCTGATTCGCACAACGGCGTCGACCCCGCCCGTCATGCCCCAAAACTGATCGACCAGTGCGGATAGTCCGGACGCCGACGGGTCTGAAGGGCCGACGAGCACCAGGCCGGCGGCATTCGATGCGAACGCGCGCTTCACTTGTGTCAAGGAGGCGCCGCCAAGATACGCGACGCGCACGCGCGACGACAGCGCGTGGCTGTAGCCGCCGAGTGCCGCGGCCGTCGTGGTGTGATGGCGAAACGTGGACGTGATCACGACGGTGCGGCCGTTGATGTCAAGTGCCGTGGTCCGGGCATCCTCAATCGTTCCGGCATCGGATACCTCGACCGCCAGCGCCAGGTGCGTCCGTAAGCGAACGTCGGCGCCTGCCATCCAACCAGTTGCCGATCCGTCCAGGCGAGTCGGCGCGTCGCCCTCGGGAAATCGCTGCGTGTCGCGCTGGACGCTACCGCTCAGCATGAGATTCTGCGCGCCCGCCGGCGCCGCGCTGCCGGTCACGAGCGCAACCGCCATCAGGATGGACGATGGCGCCGTCATCTCAGCGGCGGATCTTTCGCATCGCGCGTCCGGCGTGCAACCCGATCCACATCATGAAACACGACATGACGGCAGCGATGGCCATGCCGCGCCAGAATTGCAGCACGCTCGTCTCGCGGTAAAAGAACTCGTAGCGAGCCAGCGGCGAACGGTCCGGCGTGGCGAAGTCGACGTAGCCACCGCCGAAAAACCAGTTGCGCGCCCACGGACTCAACTGGAAACTGGCAAACGGCCACTGCACGGCGGCGAAGACCGCGAAGAAGGCCAGTCCTGCCGCCAGCGCCCGCACGAGCGGCCGCCACTCGCGCGTGCGCTGAAAAATCAGATCGGTCACGAACGCGGGCACGATGATCAGCAGCGGGAACTCCCAGGGAATGAAGTGCGTCACCTGGTGGTGCACCGGCCCGAGCTTCGGCGACGCCGGGAACAGCGGCAGCAGCCACAGGAACGCGAGCGCGAACGCGCTGTAGACGGCGGCGATCGTCGTGCTCGCCCATTTTCGGTCCGAGGCAATCGTCAGCGCCGCCAGAATTGCGGGCGTGCCGATCAGCACGACGATGAAGAAGCGCGCGTTGTGCTGATCCGATCGACTGATCGATTCGAGCTTGATCAACAACGACTCGCACAGCACCGTACCGCCGACATACAGGAACAGGCGCTCGAGCGCCGGCCGCAGCGGTGCGGGCGCGCGGTTCATGAACGCCAGCATCAGCATCACCGTGCCAAGCTCGATGCCGAAGAACCCCGCGGCCAGCACCATGTGGGGCGGGCTGATGATCCGCACGTCGAGCCCGTAGGCGTTGTGCCACCAGTCGTCGAACGGCGCCGACGCCAGCATGGCGACGCCGCCCCAGGCCGAGATGAATGCGCCGAGCGGGCCGGACAATCCCCAGATGCGCACGCTGACGTCCTTCAGCGCCGGGTTGCGCCCGAACGTCGTCGTGAAAATCAAGTAGCCGGACGAGATACCCGCGAGAATGCCGCAGGCGTAGATGGCCATGTGCGGCGCCGACCAGAACGTGTCGCGGCCGATCGAGCGATGCCACGAGATGTCCCAGTAGCCGCCGACGTAGGCGGAGGTGACCGCGAGCGCGGCGCACCACAAGTACCACGGAATGCGCGCCCCGCTTGTGCCGCCGTAGCTGTCCAGGGAAGGGGGCGGCTCGCCTACGGCCGAGGCTGTGAGGCTCACGGGCAAAGCCTATCATTCGGCGACGCTTTCATGCGCGTGCCTTGCGTCATGTGTCAGTTCGAACGCGCGCCGCTTATCTCGAGCAGCGCTGAAGTGCGAGGAGGCTCCGACTTGATTTCTTCTGCTCCACTTCCGCGATGAAGGCGCGCGCCTCCTTGATCACCTCGTCAGTGATCCCCATATGACCGCGGTCGGTGAAGTGCACGAATCGATGCTGCACGCCACTGCCCTTCAACTTCTCGACCATGTCGACCGCCTGCTGCACAGGCACCGACTTGTCGTCGTCCGAGTGAATGACGATCAGCGGTTTGGTCGCGGCGCTGACGTGGGCGATTGGTGAGGCCAGGCGCCGCGCTTCTTCGACGTTGCCCGTGGTGGGCGTCCACAGGTTGCCCCACGACAGCGTGTTCAACTCGTAGGTTGCGGCGACACTGATCACCGCGCGCACATCGGTGCGGGCTTTTTCCCATCCGCCCACGCGCGGGTGGGTGCCCTCGCCGAGCGTGGCCATCAGCGAGACCATCTGCCCGCCGGCCGACTGGCCGATCAAATAGATTCGATCGGGGTCGATGCGGTACTCGTCGGCGTGCGCGTGCACCCAGCGAATCGCGCACAGCATGTCGAGATACGCAGCCGGCGCCGGCGAGCCGCCGACCAGCCGGTAGTCGATCGACATCGCGAAGAAGCCGAAGTCCGCCCACTGCGCCACCTTGATGCTGCTGGCGTCGGTGCGATTGCCGGCCCGCCAGCGGCCGCCGTGCACCGAGATGATCGCGGGCTTCAGGGAAGGGCCGTCAGGGTACGCAAGGTTGGCTAGAAGCGCGGAGCCTTCAACGCGTCCATAGATGACGTCGGTCTTCGTGACGACCGGCGCGCTCGGTTTGGCCGTCAGCGCCACCGGCAGCAGCGCGATGACGAGGGTCGCCATCAGTGTGGTTCGCATGGGGCGAATCATACGCGACCGTGCTCAGTACGTTTCAACCTCGAGGCCGGGCACCCGGCGGAAGTGCTCGACATTTCGCGTGACCACCGGCATGTGGTACGCGAGCCCCGTGGCCGCAATCCACAGGTCGTTCGAGTCAATCAGGCGGCCATCGTCTCTCAGGTGACGATACGCCCGGCCGTAATGCCAGCTCACCTCAGGCGTCGAAGCCAGCAGATACAGCGGTGCCAGGAACGCTTCCCACCTGCTCCGTTCTCGCATCGAGACGCCTGCGGCAAGTTCACCCGCGACGACAAACGCCAGATAGAGCCGGGCCTCCTGGTTCGACTCGAGGAACGTCACAGCCGGACCCGGGACCCCACGACGATTCTCGCGTTCGAGATCGACGAGGAACGTGGTCTCGAGGATCAGCTGTCGGCCCATTTGTCTGTGGGCGGCCGGTTGTCTGTTGCGGCTTCTTCAATCCGGTCCAATTCGTCCGCTCGAAAGAAGGCGCCACGTGAGGCCAGGCGGGCCAGCAACTGTCGGCCGGTGATCGTGTCCTCGGGCCAGTTGGCGCGGAGCACCACCTCGCTGAAAGACTCGTCGGGGTAGCGGCGAGCCGCCTTCAGGCGGTCGTAGGCCTCGTCCTTTAAAGAAATGGTTTTCGTGCCCATAGCTGCAATATGCACATTGCACAGCCAACTTGTCAAGTGCTTGGCTCCGAAAGGGTTCGCAGTCGAAGAACCTCTCTTTCTTCCCGATGGCGTGCCGCCAACGCCGCCACATAACAGAGGGCAATCACGATCAGCAGCGCCCGGAAGCCGGTAACGAGCGACAGGTACTCGCCCACGCCGCCCACCATGGCGCCGAGCAAGTTCGTGCCGTAATCGCGGGCGACCGCGGGCGACGTCTTGATCGCCGATCCAAACAACAGGCCGGCGCACAGGATCGGGCTGAACATCAGCACGGCGTAGAACACCGACTCGGCGCTCCGGCTGTCGAACGCGATGCGGCCAACGGGGATCACGTAATTCACGACCAGCAGCGCCACGAGCGCCCCGCCCACGAGCCACGGTTTCGTGATCTCGACGCGCGACACCACGTAGTTGGCCGCCAGCGCCATCGTCAAGACCGACGCGATGGCCAGCGACGCGACCACCCAGGTCGATCCCCACAGCAGCGCGAACTGCGTAATCGATCGGGTTTCGAGCAGCATGAAACCAGCCCCCAGCAAAAAGAACTGCCACGAGAATCGGCCTGCCCCCGAGGACCCAGACGAGAACACGGAGGGAATTCTCATCACGATCGCGACCGAGAACACGGAGACCGCAAGTATTAGCGCGAGCGCCGCCAGGTAATGATTCGGAATGTGGCGATCGCGTAAGTAGAGAAACGGCCAGTCATCGGTGGCGGGCTCGATCGACGGGTCGCGCTTGTGCCATCGCGCGGGTGCCGGTTCGTGCGACTGGCCGAACGCCGTGACGCGATCGGGCACGACCGGGTCGCCGGTCAGCTGCGCCAGGCGCGGCCCCGCCATCAACACGCCGAGAAACGCGCGCGCTTCGTGCACGTGCACGCGGGGCTCCTGCCCGAACGCGACGGCGGCGGTATTGGCGAGGCGATCCACCAGCCACGGCTCGCGGAAGTAGTTGTACACCACGAGCAGGCCATCCGGCTTCAAGCGGTCGCGCACCGCGCGGAACGATTCCTCGGTGAACATGTAGCTTTCGAGCCGCACGCCGGAGAAACTCGATTGCATGGTCAGCGAATCGATCAGCGCGAACACCACCAGGTCGTACTTCTTCGCCGTCGTCCGCAAGTAATGCCGCGCGTCGTCGTTGATCATCGTCACGCGGGGGTCCGAGTACGGCTTATCGGGATGAAGCTGCCGCCCCAGCCGCTGGATCACCGGATCGATTTCGACCGCGTCGACGTGCTTGACGCCGTGGGCCAGCGCGGCGGCGACGTCGGTGCCCGATCCGGCGCCGAGAATCAGCACGTCCTCGAAGGAATCACCGAGGGCGGAATACGGCCACTCGTAGAAGTACTCCTTATGCGCGAGCGGCGCCATCGACTGGTGAAAGATGTTGTTGACGTCGACAACGGTGTCGTTGCCTTCCTGCCGGACGTCGATGCGGTAGTAGGGCGACCACAGTGTGCCGCGGGCCATCACGTGGACGAGCGCCAGCGACACCGCGAGCAGCAGGAGGTTGACGATGACTAGCCGCGGGTTCGGCCGCCCCGCGGTGATGGCCAGCAGCGGAACGGCAACCGCCGCCGCCACGCCGAACCACACCACCGGCGGTGACTCCAGCCACGACATCAGCGCGAACGCCGCCACGCCGGCGAGGCTGCCGGCGAGGTTGAGGGTGTAGGCGCCGAGCGGCGGCAGCACCGCCATCTCGCGCGCCATCCGCTGCGCGAGCGCGGCGAAGAGCGCCGCCACAATCACGAACACGATCGGCAGCAGCATGGTGCTTTCGACCGTGACCTTCGGCGCCGCGCTGCCGCTGGTGAAGTAGATGCTGCCGGATTCGGGAACGGCGATCTCGAGCCGGACGAAGTACACCGCCGCGATCACGGCGGTGAGCACCACCGGGAACCACTTGAACAGCCCGCGGCGAACCGGCGCCAGCAGGCAACCGATGCCAATCCCCAGGAAACTCGCAAGCAGGATGAAGTTCGAGAAGTACGAGAGCAGCCGGACGTACGCCGGCATCCAGCGGATGAGAACGACTTCGAGGAAGAGGACGAGGAACGATGCGAGAAAGATTCGGACGCCTGGTGTCATTCGCGCCCGTAACTCACGCCGAGCTTCTTGAGCGCTTCATCCGGGCAGCCGCGCCACTGCGCCACCGAGCGGTTGCCGAGGTACTGGAGGTCGTTGATCCCCATCCGCGTGGTCCAGAACCCGCTGGCGGTGAGGTCGCGGAAGCTGGTGAAAAACGCCACGCCGTGCGCCATCTCCGGCCGCGCACGTGATGGCCAGGCGATGTCGTCGAGTACCGCGTTGCGCTCGGCCTCGGCGCAGTTGACGAACGTCTTGTCGAACCGCTTCTGGCATTCCAGATCCAGCCACGCCAGCCCGCCGCGCATCGCGACCTGGCGCGCCGGCTGGTCGATCATCATGAAGTCCATGAACTCAGGCACGCCCGCATCGGTGGCGCTGCCCGATCGCTCGTCTTTCGGAATGATGATGTCGGCCAGCACGCTGACGAAACGAAATTCGGCCGGCGTGAAAAACTTCGGGACGAACGACTTCGCCGCCGTGGCACGCGCCGTCTGCGCCGCGGTCGCGGCCTGCGTCGCTTCGGCGTCGGTCCAGGTGAAGCCGACGGCCGGCGCCGCGAGCAACAGCTTCAGCACATCACGGCGGCTTGTCCGCCGTAGCTTTAGCGAAGGCGGACGTCTCATATGCTGCCCGCCTTTCGCAGATCGGCGATCTGTTCGCTGGTCCGCATCGCCAGCGCCAGGATCGTCCACGTCACGTTCTTGTCCGGGTTGGTCACGAACGGCCCGCCGTCGGTGACGAACAGGTTCTTGCAGTCGTGCGCC
>JANOZI010000089.1:0-4018 GCA_031429375.1 Acidobacteriota bacterium
CAATGTCTGACGCCCGCGGCCAAGCCGGTTCCCGCAAAGGGGCGAGTGACTGCATGCCGGCGTCGCCCCAGCAGCCGGCGCCGGGAGCACAGCCCCCGGGTCGCCGCGTCCAACGCGAGGGAGTACCGTGACAGATCCACCCGGATCGACGACCGTTCGTCCGGTTGGGTCGGGGAAAGATCCCTGCAGAAACCACGCTGGTGTTTCCCCCGTTGCCGGCCCCTCGGTTGGCGGCTGCGATTGAGACCATGCCAGCGTCCCGGTAAGGATCATGCCGAGAGCCACAGCGGCAACTCCAACGAAATAATGTCTCTTCATCTCAACCTCGAAGCCTTAAAAGCTGACCTTGACCGCGATGCGGCCGGCGACACCAGGCTGGACAGCAGGACGACGCTCCAGAGAAAGGATCGGACAGTCACGGCGTAAATGTAATCCGAGAGTCGGTCAAGGCGAAGGCCGTTTCTTGAATATGAGCCCGTGCTGCAGCCTCGGGAAATCCAGCAGTCGATCGAGCTCGAATCCGAGCGGCTCGATTTCAGCGCGAATTTCCTCCAGGCTCATCTTGTGCAGACTCGACGCCGGCGCCGATCGGTTCTCCCTGGCGAATTCCAGGATGAAGACGCGGCCGCCCGGCTTCAGCGACCGCCGAACCGCGGCCATCGACGCCTCCGGATCGGCGAACTCGTGGTAGGCATAGGCGATGAACACCAGGTCCAACGAGCCTTCGGGTAGACGCGGATCGGTGTGGGTGGCGAGCACATACTCGACGTTCGTGAGCTCGTGCTGCCTGACGCGGGCCGCCGCCAGGTCGAGCATCTTCTGCTGGATATCGATCGCGATCACCTTCCCCCTGGCCCCGACGCGCCGTGCCAGGCGCCACGTGAAGTAGCCGGTCCCGGCGCCGAGATCCGCCACCGTGGCGCCTTCGGGAATCTCGAGCGCCTCGATCAGCTTGTCCGGCTGCTCGTCGGCATCCCGCTCGGGCCTGTCGAAGAAGGCGATGTTCTCTGAAACCGAGCCAATCTCACGGGTCCGCTCCTGCGGCTCCACCGGCCACATCGATCGCAGTGATCGCAGGTAGGCGACGAGGTGATCGAGCTCCGCCGGCGAGAGCGTGTGCGCGTATGACGGCATCAGCGAGCGCGCTTCGCGGGTGAGCGCTTTCAGATCCGCTTTCGCAAACGCATGCAGCTGGCCACGCGTGTCGCGAATCTGGATCGAGCGATCATCCTCGCGCCGCCCGAGACCCTCGATTCGCTGCCCGGACTTCGTCTCGACGCTGACGGTGAAGTACTTCGTGAAGACCTGATCGTCGGGATCGATCAGCGATCGTCTCAGCGCCTCTGGTGTCCGCAGGATCCCGATCCAGGTGAGGTCCGGCCCGAAGCCGCCGGCGGGCTCGTCAAGGGAGTGGCAGGAACTGCAGCCGGCGCGCCCCTCGAACAGAGCCTTGCCCACGGCGGGATCGCCGATGGCCGCGGGCGGCGCGGTCTGCGCGGCCGCCACGAGCAGCCATAGAAGGGGAACGCTTGCGGCACGCATCACGTGTTCCATGCTCCCTCAGACAGGTTCTGAACCCTCATCATCGCCGGATCGGGCGCCCACGGGAGGTGAAATCGACGCGCCGCGGCCGGGGCGCATGCACCGCCGGAGCGACGCGGACGAACACCATCAACATCCGCATAGAGGATCATCGCAGAGCCTCGGTGTCTTGCTTCGGTCAGCGCGGGAAGTGATGGCCGTCTGTCGCGGCCACAGAGGTTTACCTGAGTGGTAAGCGCTTACTAAACCCGAACGTGGCGACACGATCACGGATGCGTTCAGGGGCACAGTCAGAGTGCGATTGACGATCTTGATAAGCATCACTGGGGGTGTGACGAGCGGCCCCACTTGCGCGCTGGAGTTCCCTCCTGTGCGGTGAAGGCCTGCGCGATTTCCAGCACAAGAGACGGGTGCTCACATCGGGCTTGCTGTTGCGGATTCGCCGTGATTGACCACTACGGTGGCGGTACAGCGCTTGCTTCAGACCCGTCGATCTTCTTGTTGGGAGCTCCCCGCCCCAATTCGAAGAATTGGGGGAGTCATGCACGGTCGTCGCTCAGGATTTGCAATCGTTGTAATTGCGCTTGCCGCGTTCACGCTTGCAGCCGATGCACAATCGGTGACGCCACCACCGGCGCCGGCACTTCTCGCCCCCGCCTCGGGCGCATCGCTCGTTCAACCCATCGCGCTGCAGTGGTCCGCGGTCAGCGATCCCGACGGGCCCATTGGCAGCTACACCAGGCAGCTCTCGACCACATCGTCGTTCACGTCTATCGTCGCGTCCGGCTTCACGGATCTGAGTGATGGTGATCCTGCGCCCACCCAGTCACGGCTGAGCGGCGTCGCGAACGGAACGTACTTCTGGCGCGTTCGAGCGTCTCAGCTGGTCGGCGGCGCCACCGGCTCGATCGACTCGGCCTGGTCAGCAGCACGCAGCCTCACCATCACCGGACTCGGTCCCGCGCCGGGCACGCCACAACTCACGGTCCCGGCGAACGGGGCGAGCTTCCACGTCCGCGAATTCTTCACGATCAAGTGGAGCGAGGTGCCGGGCGCCCAGTACTACCTGCTCGAAGCGGACGACGAGCCGTCGTTTGCGTTTCCACACCCGTTGTCGATGAACCCGATGATGTTCGGCACCAAGTTCGGCGCCGGATGGGGGAATGAAATCCCGAACATCTATTACCGCGTCCGCGCCGTGTCGGCGGACAACGTGATCGGGCTCCCGTCGCCGGTCTTGACGGTCCACATCGTCAACACGGCGCCGGTGCCGCCGCCGCCCACGCCGCTGCTGCCGGCAGCCAACGCCACCGTGTCGCTGCCGTTCAAGTTCGATTGGACCGACACCGCGAATCCGCAGATACCCGGCTACGACCTCGACGTGGATGACGACCCGGCATTTGGCGGCGCGTTCGGGGTACTGCTGGTGCAGAACATCAGCCGTTCCGACTACGTGCTGATGTCGGACCTCGCGCCCGGCAATTATTTCTGGCGCGTGCGCGCGTTACACGGCGACGCGTTCGGCCCGTGGTCTTCGGGTGTGCCCTTCAGCGTCGTGGCGGCGCCGCCGACACCACCCGGTCTCGACCTGTTCTGGTTCGTGACGCAACCCGGCAGCGTGTACGGCGGCCGTTCGACGCAGGGCCGCGTCACATTGAACGGCCCTGCCCCGGCTGGTGGCGCCACCATTCGCATCGCGAGCGATCTGCCGCACACCGAAGTACCCGACAGCGTGTTCATCCCCGCGGGCAAGACCGATGCGGTGGTGTCGCCGATCACGAGCGTCCCGGTCATAGGCGCGACCATCGGGACCATGCGTGCCGGGTACGGCGGACGCTGGCAGCAAAGCTCGATCGGGATGTGGCCAATCGTGTTCAGCCTCGCGCTCAACACGGACTGGGTGATCGGCAGCAACCCGGTGAACGGCACGCTCACGTTGCAACAGCCGGCACCGGCCGGCGGGGTCGAGGTGTCACTCGTCAGCGAAGACACCGCGCTGGTGCGGCCGCCCGCGAAGGTGACGATCCCCGAAGGGGCGTTCGGCGCGACGTTCCCGATCCAGACCAGCGCAGTGTCGGTCGCGACCCGCGTGGTACTTCATACTGGCACGGCCGGTGACGGCTACCAGGCGCCGGAAGCTTGGCTGATGGTGAAGCCGGCGGGTGCCGCCGCGTCTGCTCCGACTTTGGCCGGCGTGTCGCTCGGCTCGACCACAATCGCGAGCGGTGGAACGACCACCGGCACCGTGACGCTCAACGCGCCGGCGCCCGCGGGTGGCGCATCGGTGTGGGTCAACGGCAGCATGGAAGGACAGGTCGTGACCTCGCCGCTCGGCGGCGTCACCGTGCCGGCCGGAAGCCGCACGGCGAACTTTACGATCACCGGCCCTGCGGTCAACGCGACCCAGTGGGTGATGATCCAGGCTTCTTATGGCAGCGGCGCCAATGGCATGCACGGGGCGTTGCTGCAGATTGAT
>JANOZI010000090.1:0-3162 GCA_031429375.1 Acidobacteriota bacterium
CGTCTCTGGTCCGCCGACTACAAGGACATGCTGGCGGCGGACGATGGCAAGCCGGGGACGGTGGCGGCGGTTCGTGAAGTGCGGGTGCGATGGAACGACTCGGCTGATTCGCCCGATGGCGGCGCCAGGTTGTACGACTCGATGTACCTGATCGTCGAAGCCGTTTATCACGCGCGCGGCGGCCAGCATCCTCACCTGATGGGCCCGCCCGGGTTGCTCAAAGGCGGCCGCTCGGACGTGCGCTTCTCGATCGATGCCGCCGGTGAACTGTATCTCTACAGCAAGTCTGACGGGATGATTCGCAAGGTGGTCGGGGCCACCGGATTCTGATCGTGCTCACCAGGCGCGAGGTCCTTGCCGGCGCGATGGCAGCCGGCGCGCTGCTCCATCGCCGCGCGGTGGCCGCGCAGCCGTCGCAGCCGGCCACGGCCGTCAACTTTGCCGTGCCCGCCGGCGCGTGTGATTGCCATACCCACATCCACGGCGATCCGTCCGCGTTTCCGTTGTTCGCGGGCCGGGTCTACACGCCCGAAGTGGCGCTCCCCGAACACATGGCGGCGCTGCACAAGGCGCTCCGCATGCAGCGCGTGGTGATCGTCACGCCGAGCATCTACGGCCCCGACAATTCGGCGACGCTGTTCGGCATGAAGGCGCGCGGCAACGACGCCCGCGGCGTCGCGGTGATCGACGACAACACGACGGCCACCGAGCTCGATGCGCTCGGCCGTGCCGGCATTCGCGGGATCCGCCTCAACCTCGCGACCAGCGGCATCAACGATCCGGTGATCGGCCGCGCGCGCTTCACGGCAGCGCTCGCCCGCGTGACGCCCCGCAACTGGCACATTCAGATCAACACGAGCCTCGCAATGATCGCCGCGATCAAGGACCTGGTCGCGGCCTCACCCGTTCCGGTCGTGTTCGATCACTTCGGCGGCGCCCGCGCGGAGCTGGGGGTCCGGCAACCTGGCTTTGCGGATCTGATCGAACTGGTGCGTTCGGGCAGGGCTTACATCAAGATCTCCGCGGCGTATCGCTCGTCATCGGCCCCGCCCGATTATCCCGACATCGTTCCGCTCGCGAAGGCGCTGATCGGCGCCAACCGGGCGCGCGTGCTGTGGGGCACCGACTGGCCGCATCCCAACCCGGTGCCGCCGCCGGGCGGCACGGCCACTGACGTGACGCCGCTCCTGCGCATCGATGACGGCCGCGTCTTGAACCTGCTCCCCGCCTGGGCTCCCGATCCGGCGACGCGGAAGATGATCCTGGTCGACAATCCGGCGCGGTTGTACGGCTTCTAACGCCGCGCGATCCCTACTGAATGTTTGCCGTCACCGCGGCATTCGCGTTGAGCGTGAACGTGCAGGTCTTCGCCTTGTTCCCCCCGCTCGAACACGCGCCAGACCAGATGGCATCGCGCCCGTTGGAGACCGTCAGCGTGATCGATGTGCCCGTGCTGAACGACGCCGAGCCCGTCGTACCGACGCTGACGTTGATGCCCGCGGGAGTCGAGGTGACCCGTTCGCCACTCCGTCCCGTTGCAGTCACCGTCAGCGTCGCCGACCCTGGCGGCGGGGGAGGAGGCGCGGTGTTGTTTACCGTCACGCTAACCGCGCCGGACGTCATCTCGTTGTTCGCTGCGTCCAGGGCGCGCGCCGTCAGCGCATGCGCAGCGTTGGTCGCAGCGGTCGTGTTCCACGACGCTGAATACGGTGAGGAGGCGTCGCTCGACAGCAGCACGCCGTCGACGAAGAACTCGACGCGCGTGACGCCGACGTTGTCGGAGGCACTCGCCGCGATCGTCGTCGTGCCGCTCACCGTCGCGCCGGCGCTGGGACTGGTGATCGACACTGCTGGCGGCGCCGTGTCCGCCGGGGGTGGTGGCGGCGGTGGCGCTGAGCCACCCTGATACGTCACCCGCACGGCAATCCAATCGAGCGTGAAATCGCGCGCGGTCGAGTTCGCCGCGTTGATGACGCGCACGCGGAAATTTGCGTTCGACAGATCGGCCGGCGTCCAGCTGCGGCCCCACGAGTTGGCCGTTCCGCCCAGCGTACGCGACGCCATGCTCGTCGTCAGTGTCGGCGACGCCAGCGGTGTCGTCCAGGAGACACCACCGTCCCACGAGAGCTCGACGCACATGCGCGGCGAACCGGACGTGCTGTCAACCCGGCTGTCGAGCCGCACTTCAATCCCGTTGATCGTCGCATCAGCCGGCAGCGCGAGCCCGTAATTGAAGTAGCGGTGCCGGTCCCGGCCCGTGCTCGTGCACGACGTGCTGGAGACGGTGCCGCTGTCGGTGTCTACCGCGTTGGCCGTATCGTCGGCGTGCGCGTTGGCGGGCGAGGTCTCGAAGCCGTTGCCGTCGCCACCGCTATCCGCGGCGTTGGCCGTGGCACTGAGCAATCCAGTGTTCTGTGGCCCTGGCAGGACCGTAATCACAGTGGATTGCGTGGTGCCATAGTTGCCGGTAATCGTCACCGACGTCTCCGCCGCCACTGGTGATGTCGTAATGGTGAAGTTGGCCCATCCCTGACCGCCAGGGATGCTCACGCTCGCGGGCACCTGCGCGGCCGCGGTGTTGCTGCTCGTCAGCGTGACGACGGCTCCGCCGGCTGGCGCATTGCCGTTGAGGAAGAGCGTGGCAGGAATGCTGTTGCCGCCGGTCGTGCCACTGACGCTCGGCGTCACCGACAAGAGCACGACGGCGGCGTTGGGATCCGGAAAGATCGTCAGCCACGCCGACTTGGTCGTGTCCGATCCGGAGGTCGACGCCACGATGTTGGCGGAGGTGGAGCTGAAGACCGGACTGGTGGTGACCGTGAAGCTGGCGGCGCTGTTCCCGGCCGCAATCGCGACGCTCGACGGCACCTGTGCCGCCGGATCGCTGCTCGACAGGAACACGGTTGCGCCACCGGCTGGTGCCGGCTGCACGAGACCCACCGTTCCGCGCGCGGTCTGTCCCGACGTCACCGACATCGGATTGATCCCGATCGCGAAGACCTCCGGCGTCCCCACTGCGGGATCAATCTGCAGCAACGCCCCGTGCATGCCATTGGCGCCGCTGCCATAAGAAGCCTGGATCATCACCCACTGGGTCGCGTTGACCGCAGGGCCGGTGATCGTAAAGTTCGCCGTGCGGCTTCCGGCCGGCACGGTGACGCC
>JANOZI010000091.1:0-1786 GCA_031429375.1 Acidobacteriota bacterium
CAACGAGATTCTCCGGCTGGTCGAAGGCGGGCTCGAAGACATCTCGATGAGCCGCGCCGGGCAGTCGTGGGGCATTCCAGTGCCGTTCGATCCCTCGAGCGTGGTGTACGTATGGTTCGATGCGTTGATCAACTACGCCGCCGCCGTCGGTTACGGGTGGGACGACGAGCTCTTCAAGCAGTGGTGGCCGGCCAACCTGCACGTTGTCGGCAAGGACATCACGCGGTTCCACTGCGTGATCTGGCCCGCGATGCTGATGAGCGCGAACGAAGCGCTGCCCGGGCAGGTCTTCGGCCACGGCTGGGTGTATTTCAAGGGCGAGCGCATGAGCAAGACGATGGGGAACATCGTCGATCCGCTGGATGCGGCGGATCGCTTCGGGCCCGACCCGTTGCGGCTGTATCTGGCCAAGGAAATTCCGTACGGTGGCGATGGTGATTTCACCTGGGAGCGCTTCGAGGAGAAATACAACGCGGACCTGGCGAACAACCTCGGCAACCTGGTGAACCGCGTGGCGTCGATGACCGAGCGGTACCAGGCTGGCCGCATTACCGCGACCGGCGGTGGTGCGCTGGCCGGCGTGGCCGCGGAAAACGTCGCGACGTACCGGTCGTCGATGGATGTGCACGCGCTGCACGAGGGCGCGGCGGCGGCGTTCCGGCTGGTGAGCGCGGCCAATAACTACATCGCCGAAACGCAGCCGTGGTCGCTGGCCAAGGATCCGGCGCAGGCCGGCCGGTTGAACGGCGTGCTGGCAGACACGGCCGAGGCGGTGCGCATTGCGGCGTTGATGCTGTCGCCGATCATGCCGGCGTCATCGAGCGAGATATTGCGGAGACTGGGCGACGAACGCCCGCACAAAGATCGCCGGCTAGACGACGCCGCCTGGCGCACGTCGGGTGAGCGACAGATTCTGAACGCGGGCGCCCTGTGGCCCCGCATTGAAGCGGATAGGGGAACAATAACCGTGACTGACGAGACATCGAAGCCGGCGCAAGCGACCGCACCTTTGGCACCAGCATCGGCACCGGCACTTGTGGCACCGACCCCGGCACCCCTGGCACCCTTGGCACCCATGGCACCTAGCGTCATCACCATCGATGACTTTATGAAGGTGCACTTGAAGGTCGCGAAGGTGTTGGAAGCGGAGAAGGTGCCGAAGTCGCAGAAGCTCCTGAAGCTGAAGGTCGATGCCGGTGAGGCCGAGCCGCGCACCATTCTTGCGGGGATCGCCGAGTCGTACGAGCCCGAGGCGTTGATCGGTAAATCGATTGTCATCGTCGCCAACCTGGCGCCGCGCAAGATGATGGGTCAGGAATCCAACGGCATGGTGCTCGCGGCCAGTCCCGACGGCGGTGCGGCGATCGTGTTGGACGCCGAACCCGCCACCCCCGGAACCCGCGTCCGGTGAGGGATGATTGGGGCCAGGTCCCGAAAATCACACTTAGGGATGATTGGGGTCAGGTCCCGAAAATCACACTTAGGGATGATTGGGGTCAGGTCCCGAAAATCACAGTTTGGGATGATTTGGGACAGGTCTCCAACGGATGACGGATTCCCACTGCCACATTGCGGGTATGGAGTTCGCCACGGACCTCGACGCCACCGTTGAACGTGCGCGCGCGGCCGGCGTGTCTCGCGCGCTAGTGATCCTCGCGGCGGAAGACGATGCGGAGGTGTCGAGAGCCGCGGTCGTCTCCGCAGCCTGGCCGGAATGCCGCTTCGCCGTTGGCGTGCATCCGCATCACGCGCACCTGTTCGGCGGCGACCCGGCGGCCGCCGCGGC
>JANOZI010000092.1:0-6909 GCA_031429375.1 Acidobacteriota bacterium
TGAGTGACGGCCCCGGACTATAATTCCCGGGCCTACATGAAACTCGCCGTCCCGAGAGAATGCCGACCCGGCGAGCGCCGGGTGGCCCTGACCCCCGAAAACGTCTCCCGCCTCTTCAAGTTGGGCTTCTCGGTCGGCGTCGAACTCGACGCGGGCGCCGGCGCCTCGTTTGACGAGCAGGACTACCTCGCGGCGGGCGCCGAGTTCGTCGCCGATACGCGACAGATCTGGCAGACCGGCGACGTGCTGCTGAAGGTGCAGCCGCCGGCGCCGCATCCGGCGCTGGGCGTGCACGAGGCCGACCTGATCCGCGAGGGCGGCACGCTCATCAGCTTTCTCTATCCCGGCAAGAACAAGGACATCGTCGACAAGCTGGCGGCGCGGCGCGCCACGGCGATCGCGGTCGATCAGATTCCGCGCATCACGCGCGCGCAGAAAATGGATGCACTGTCGTCGATGGCCAACATCGCCGGCTATCGCGCGGTGGTCGAGGCGGCCAGCTTCTACGGGCGGTTCTTCACCGGCCAGATGACGGCGGCGGGCCGGGTGCCGCCGGCGAAGGTGCTGGTGATCGGCGCCGGCGTGGCGGGACTGGCCGCGATCGGCGCGGCGCGCGGCATGGGTGCGATCGTCCGCGCCTTCGACACGCGGCCGACGGTGAAGGAACAAGTCAAGAGCATGGGCGCGGAGTTCATCGAGCTCAACGCCGCCGAAGACGGCGAGGGGGTGGGCGGCTACGCGAAAGAGATGAGCCCGGCCTTCATCAAGGCCGAGATGGAGATGTTCCTCGCGCAAGCGAAGGAGGTGGACATCATCATCACCACCGCGCTGATCCCGAATCGTCCGGCGCCGATCCTGATCACCGAGGAGATGGTCAAGGCGATGAAGAAGGGATCGGTGATCGTCGACCTGGCCGCTGAGAACGGCGGCAACTGCGCGCTCACCGAACCCGGCAACGTCGTCGAGCGCTACGGCGTCCACATTCTCGGTTACACCGACCTGCCGAGCCGCCTCGCGCCGACGGCCAGCTTGTTATTCGGCAACAACCTGACGCACCTGCTGGCGGACCTGGGCGGCGCCAGTCATTTCCATCTCGACCTCGCCGACGAAGTGGTGCGCGGCGCGCTCGTGGTGCGAAACGGCGAGGTGATGTGGCCACCACCTCCGCGCCCGCCGGTCGTGCTGCCGCCGGATCTAAAGGTTCCAGTCGCGAAGGTGCCCGTTCCGCACGTCAAGAAAGAAGCGAAGAGTGGCGGCGTGGCCGGAGCGGTGTTCGCTCTCGTGGCCGCGGCCGCGCTCGTCGGCCTGGGCCTGGTCGCGCCTCCGGCGTTTCTCTCTCACCTCACCGTCTTCGCGCTGGCCTGCATTGTCGGCTGGCAGGTGGTGTGGAACGTGACGCCGGCGCTGCACACGCCGCTGATGAGCGTCACCAACGCCATCAGCGGAATCATGGTGATCGGCGGAATGCTGCAAGTCAGCGGGCCGCCGTCTTCCGCCATCGTCATGCTCGGCGCGGCGGCGATCCTGCTGGCCTCGATCAACATCGCCGGCGGCTTTCTCGTGACGCAGCGGATGTTGAAGATGTTCCGTAGATGACGCCAATCCCCGAGACGCTCGTTACCATCGCGTATCTGGTCGCCGGGCTGCTTTTCATCTTCAGCCTGGGCGGGCTGTCGGCGCAGGAATCGGCGCGGCGCGGCAACGTGTTCGGCATGATCGGGATGCTGATCGCGGTGCTGGTCACGACGTTTGGCCCGCGGGTCACCAGCTACACGGTGCTGGGCGGTGCGCTCGTCGCCGGCGGCGCCATCGGCGCGGCCCTCGCCGCGCGCGTCGGCATGACGGCGATGCCGCAGCTGGTCGCGATCCTTCATAGCTTCGTCGGCGCAGCCGCGGTGCTGGTGGGCCTGGCGACGGCGCTCGACCACAGCGTTCGCTTGTATGGCGCCGACGCCAAGATTCACGAGGTCGAAATTGCGCTGGGCATTTTCGTCGGCGCGATTACCTTCACGGGATCCGTCGTCGCCTTCGGCAAGCTGCAGGGCCTGATTGGCAGCAAGCCACTGCTGCTGCCCGGACGGCATCTGATCAACTTGATCATGCTGCTCGGGTGCTTGTACCTCGGCGTGTTGTTCGCGACCTACGGCGACTACTTCCCGCCGCTGTGGCCGCTGCTGGCGATCACCGGCGTCGCCTGCCTGCTTGGCATTCACCTGGTGATGGCGATCGGCGGCGCCGACATGCCGGTCGTGGTCTCGATGCTCAACAGCTACTCGGGATGGGCCGCCGCCGCCGCGGGCTTCATGCTCTCGAACGACCTGCTGATCATCACCGGCGCGCTGGTCGGATCGAGCGGCGCGATTCTGAGCTACATCATGTGCCGGGCGATGAACCGATCGTTTCTCAGCGTGATTCTCGGCGGCTTCGGCGCCGACGAAGGCGCGGCGCCTGCCGCCGGGGCGCAGCCGGCCGGCGAGGTCAAGAGCATCACCGCCGAAGAGACGGCGGAGCTGCTGCGCGAGGCCAAGAGCGTGGTCGTGGTGCCGGGCTACGGCATGGCCGTGGCGCAGGCGCAGCACCCGATGTACGAGGTCACGAAGATCCTGCGCGACCGCGGCGTCACCGTGCGGTTTGCGATCCATCCGGTCGCGGGCCGGTTGCCCGGACACATGAACGTGCTGCTCGCCGAGGCAAAGGTGCCCTACGACATCGTGCTCGAGATGGAGGAAATCAACGCGGATTTCCCCAAGACCGACGTCGTGCTGGTGATCGGCGCCAACGACATCGTCAATCCCGGGGCGCTCGACGACCCGTCCAGCCCGATCTACGGGATGCCGATCCTCGAGGTGTGGAAAGCCAAGGCGTGCATCGTGATGAAACGAGGGATGGCCAGCGGCTACGCAGGGGTGGATAATCCTCTTTTCTACAAAGAGAACACGCAGATGCTGTTCGGCGACGCGAAGAAGATGATCGATGCGGTGCTTGCGGAATTGAAGAAGTAGAGGCGCGTCTTTAGACGCGCCTGTCCCAAGGCGGGTCTGAAGGCGGGTCCCAAGGCGGGTCTAAAGACCCGCCTCTACGAACAGGAGGGTGCCATGAAGACGTCTATTCGCCGGTTGTTCTCAGGCGCAGCGTTCGCATTCGTCGTGGCTCTCGCGCCACTCGCCGCTCAATCGCCGCCTGACACGGTCGACGGGCATGTCGCAGCGGCCAGGGCTGCGGCCCGCCAGGATCACCTTGGCCTCTTCAACCGCCTGTGCATGCCGGAACCCGCGCGGCCGGCACAGCCTCCCGCCGCAACCCAGAAACCAGCCCCACCCGGGCCGCCGGCGAAATCGACCTGGGAAGCGGATGCCGTAAAGGTGTTCGACAACCTGTACTACGTGGGCGAGAAGGAATACTCGGCGTGGGCCGTGGCAACCCCGGACGGCATCATCATTCTCGACACCATCTTCGAGTATTCGGTCGACAGCCAGATCGTCGGCGGCCTGCGCAAGCTGGGCCTCGACCCCACGACGATCAAGTACGCGATCGTGAGCCACGGTCATCGCGACCATTCCGGCGGCGCGAAGTACCTGCAGGATTCGTTCAAGACGCGCGTGCTGCTGTCGGCCGCCGACTGGGACATGCTCGAGAAGAACACGCGCGACCCGGCCAAGCCGAAGCGCGACATGGTCGTGACCGACGGCCAGAAGCTCACGCTGGGTAACGAGACCCTGACGCTGTATGTGACGCCCGGACACACGCCCGGAACCGTGTCGACGCTGGTGCCCGTTTTCGACAACGGCAAGCCCCACCTGGCGGCGGCGTGGGGTGGCACGGCCTTCAACTTCACCCCGTCGAAAGAACGGTTTCAGATCTACATCGACTCGGCCCGGCGCTTCAGCGACATCGTCGCAAAGGCCGGCGCGGATGTGCTGATCTCGAATCACACCATCTTCGACGGCTCCAAGACGAAACTGCCGGCGATGGCGACGCGAAAGCCAGGCGACCCGCATCCGTACGTGATCGGCACCGAGAGCGTTCGCAGGTACCTCAAGGTCGCCGAGGAGTGCGCGGCTGCGGCAATGTTGCGGTTGAATTAACACGGGTTGTGACGGTGTAGCGCGGAACTTCAGTTCCGCGATGCGACGAGGGCCAAAATGCTGAAAACACGAATCACGATTCTCGTAGTTCTTGCGGCGCTGCTTGCGATGCCAACGCCCGCCTCTCTGCAGTCCCGGCCTCACGCGACGGCGAGTGGGCTCGCCGCCGATCGCGTCGCCGTCATCGACCGCGGCTTACAGCGCTTCGTCGACGACAATCGTGTCGCCGGCATCGTCGCGCTCGTGATGCAGGACGGCAAGACGGTGTACGAGAAGGCGTTCGGCTGGTCCGACAAAGAAGCCGGACGGCGTATGACGACGGACACGATGTTCCGCATCGCGTCGCAGACCAAGGCGCTCACGAGCGTCGCCATCATGCAGCTGATCGACGAGGGGAAGCTGTCGCTCACCCGGCGCGCGGGCGATTTCATTCCAACCTTTGCCGCCACCACGGTCGCGACCGCCCGCAAGGATGACGGCCTCGTCACTGCGCCGGCGCGCCGGCCGATCACCATCAGGGATTTATTGACGCACACCGCCGGCATTTCATACGGCACCGATCCTGTCGTCCGCGACGCCTATCAAGCGAAGAGCCTCGGGCCCGCGGCGGGCAATGGCTGGTACACCGCCGACAAGGACGAACCGGTGTGCACGACGATGGAGCGGCTGGGCACGCTGCCGTTCGTGGCGCAACCGGGCGAGCAGTGGGTCTACGGCTACAACACCGACATCCTCGGCTGCATCGTCGAGAAGGTCTCGGGCATGCCGCTCGATGACTACATCCGCACGAAGATCACGGCGCCCCTCGGCATGAAGGACACGATGTTCTTTCTGGCACCGGCGGATCGCACGCGGCTTGCCGCGGTGTATGGCAGCCAGGACGGCAAGTACGTCCGCTCGGCAGACGACTCTCGCGGCCAGGGTCACTACGTCGATGGCCCGCGCAAGAGTTTTGCCGGCGGCGCGGGACTGCTGTCGACGGCGCGCGACTATGCGCGCTTCCTCGAAACGATGCGGCTGGGCGGGACGATCGACGGCGTGCGCCTGCTGGCGCCGCGCAGCGTCCGGCTCATGACCACGAACCAGGTGGGCACGCTCCATTCGACCACCGGACTTGGCTTCGGTCTGGGCTTCGAGACCACCGACCGCTACGGCGCCAACGGGATGAGCAGCGAAGGATCGTTCGGGTGGGGCGGCGCGTACGGATCGAACTATCGCGTCGATCCCGAGGCCAGACTGGTGTTCGTGCTGATGATCCAGCTGATGCCCAACACCACCGACATCCAGCAGGTGTTCCCGAATCTCGTCTACCAAGCGTTGCAATGAATGATTGCTAGGCCGTCGCCGGTGTCCATTGCTTTTCCTTTTGCCGATCTCCCCCTGGCGAAGCGCCTGGAGTTCACGGAAGGACACGGCAATGCGTGTTTCATCGACGCGCGCCTGAAGCACGACCCGGCCGGCGGCGCGGCACGGGCCATCGTCGGCGGCGCGCTGGCGATGTTCGACGGCGTTGGCTCTCCACTGACACAGACCTTCGGGCTGGGCATGGCGGGGCCCGCCACCGCGGCGGTACTCGACGAAATCGAACACTTCTTCAAGAGCCGCGGCTCGGATGTGTTTCACGAGGTCAGCCCGCTGGCGGGCGTCGAACTCCCCGGCGCGCTCACCAAACGCGGCTATCGTCCGATCGAGTTGTCGAGCGTGTTGTATCAACCGATCGACGGCTGGCAGGCGCGCGCCGTCAACCCGGCCATCAGCGTGCGGGCCGCCGGTGAGGGCGAGGCCGACTTGTACGCGCGGCTGGCGGCGCGGGGCTGGAACGAATCGCCGGAGGTCCAGCCGTTCCTCGAGGGCCTGGCACGCCTCAGCCTCGAGTGCGCAACCTGCTTCGTGGCAGAGATCGGCGGCGCGCCAATCGCGGCCGGCGCGGTGTTCTTGCACGAAGGGGTTGCGCTGCTGGCCGGCGCCAGCACGGTGCCCGAAGGGCGGCGGCAAGGCGCACAACTGGCGCTGCTCGATGCGAGGCTGAAACATGCAGCGGCGCACGGTTGCGATCTGGCGATGATGTGTGCGGCGCCGGGGAGCGCGTCCCAGCGCAACGCCGAGCGCAACGGTTTCCGCATCGCCTACACGCGCACCAAGTGGCAACTGTAGGCTCAGACCTGTAATCGGGTGGAACGAGTGCCTAAATTCGGCCCGGATATTCCGTGAGATACTACGTCCGCTTTCCGCGCTAGCGCGGGTTCCCTCTTGCTCGGGGTCAGACCCCTATGAAAACTATCCTTTTGCTCGCGCTGCTCCTGGTTCCGCACACCGCGCTCGCGCAGGCGGTAGCGGAGGCTCCACATGTCTTCACGACCGAGGAGATGCGCCAGCTGCTCCTCAAGGGCAAGGTGATCAAGTCGCGCGACACCAGCAAGGGCGTCACCAGTCCCAAGCGGCTGACGCTGTCGCTCAACGGGCTCACGCACGACGCGGCATTCCAGAGCGTCGACGAGCACAGCACCGTGGCCAACCTGAGCGGCGCGGGGCGCGCGCCGAACGTCGAGCTCAATTTCATCGATCACTACCGCTACAACCTGGCCGCCTATGCGCTGGCCGGCCTGCTGGGCCTCGATTACATGATGCCGATGCACGTCAAGCGGAGCTGGTCCGGCAAGGACGGCTCGCTCAGCTGGTGGGCCGACGTGCTGATGGATGAAGGTGAGCGGCTCAAGAAGAAGGTCCAGCCGCCGAACCCGACCGAATGGAACAACCAGATGTACCGGATGCGCGCGTTTGCCGCGCTGGTGCGCGACACCGATCGCAACCTCGGCAACGTCCT
>JANOZI010000093.1:0-5453 GCA_031429375.1 Acidobacteriota bacterium
TTCGGCTACCGTTAATGCCGGATCAAGGCGAGCCACCTTCAGCAGATCCGAGACGCGCGCGCGCAAGTCTACGCATCCGATGGATGGGCGGCGCCTGCCGACACGAATTCGAACCTGGCGGGTGGTCCGATACAGCGGGTCGACATCGCTGAAACACGGGCCGCCATCATCGCCAGTCCGTGATCTGCGACCTCACACCATCCGGACTTTCGGCGTCACGACGCGCTTGACCGAGGGCTTCGCGTTTTCCGGCTTGAGGGCCTTGGCTTGATCGGATGTCGCCGCCTCCAGGTGTTCGTCGGCAATGGCGGTCTTCAGCTTCTTCAATCCGCCGGCGCTGAAGTCGATCTGCAGATACTCGTCGGTGCGTAACAGCACGCGTCCCGCGCCCCACTCGGGGCGGAGTTTGTGGCGAACGATGGCTTTCTCTTTGAATGGCATTATGGTCAGGATACACCTCGAACGGAGCCTTGGTACGTTAACCTTGGCTGGAACTTCCAGCGCTTGTTCGGCGTCCCTTTGACTCGGGCTCGTCTCCCGGACCGCTCCCTATGATTGATGTCGCGCGGCTCACCAAGACCTACGGCGACTTCACGGCGGTGAAGGACTTCTCATTCCACGTCGCGGCGGGCGAAATCGTCGGATTGATTGGCCCCAACGGCGCCGGCAAGACCTCGACGCTGCGATCGATCGCCGGCATCCACGCGCCGACGGCCGGTGCGATCACCATCGGCGGCCACAATATCGTCGCCAGCCCGGTCGAGGCGAAGCAGCGGCTCGCCTTCATCGCCGACGAGCCCCAGCTCTTCGAGTACCTCACCGTGACCGAGCACCTGCGGCTGGTGTCGCGCATTTATCAAGTGGCCGACATGGCGCCGCGGGCCAGGGCGCTGCTGGCCGAGCTCGAGCTGACCGGCAAGGAGCATGCGCTGCCCGGCGAGCTGTCGCGCGGCATGAAACAGAAGGTCGCGATCGCCTGCGCCCTGATCCACGACCCGAAGGCGCTGCTCTTCGACGAGCCGCTGACCGGCCTCGATCCGCTCGGCATTCGCAAGATGAAACAGACCATCGTGGCGCGCGGCGGCAGCGGCGCGGCCATCGTCGTGTCGTCACATCTGCTGCACCTCGTCGAAGAGATCTGCACCCGCATCGTGATCATCGATCGCGGCGTCAAGGTCGGGGACGGGACCATGGCGGAGCTGTCGGCGCAGGCGGCCGGAGCGGGGTCGTCGCTGGAGCAGATCTTTCTCGCGGTCACCGGCCGGGAATCCTGATGATCTCGACGCTGGCGTCGCTGGCGTTCTGGCAACTCAGGAACCGCATTCGCGTCCGGCTCGCCAGGCTCAAGCAGCCGCGATATTTGGTCGGGTCCATTGCCGGCATCGCCTACCTTACCTACTTTGTGATTCTTCGGAACCCGGGGTTCTCTCGTGGCCGCGGCGGCGGGGCGGCGGCGAATTTCGTGCGCGTCGCCGGGCCGCTGGAGCTGGGCGTCGCATTATCACTGTTGCTGCTCGCGGCGCTCGTCTGGGTGCTGCCTGCCGCGGGCAGCCCCGTACGCTTCTCACCTTCTGAAATCCAGTTCCTGTTTCCCGCTCCAATCAGCCGGCGGCAGCTGTTGCAGTACCGCCTGCTCCGCGCTCAGCTCGGCCTCCTGTTCGGCAGCGCCATGGCCACGGTGTTCATGAGGCCGACCTCATTCAGCAACAGCTGGAAATTCCTGACGGGCCTGTGGCTGATCCTCATGACCTGCCGCATTTACTTCACCGGCGTCTCGCTGTATCGGGAAGGGCTGCGCCAACGCGGCGTCGGCGGGATCGCGAAATGGGCTCCGGTTGGGATCGTCTGCGGCGCCGTTGCGATCGTCGCCGCAACGATTTACGGCAACTGGTCCTGGCTGAGCGCTGACGGCGCGCCGCAGGCGTTCTTCGATGGGCTCGATCGCATCGTGTCGAGCGGCCCTGTCGCCTGGATCCTCTGGCCGTTACGATCGCTGACGCGATTGCCCGTGGCCGCGACGACCACGGCGTACCTGACGGCACTCCCCGGCGCGCTCGTCGTGCTGATCGTCAACTACCTGTGGGTGTTGAGGGCGGACACGGCGTTCGAAGAGAGCGCGGCGTTGATCGCTGAGAAGCGCCCCGGCGACATGCCGTCCCGCACCCAGCCGCGGGTGAAGGGGGCCGCGGCCACGCCGTTTACGCTGGCGCCGACCGGCCGTCTCGAGGCCGCCATCGTCTGGAAGAACCTGATTATGGTGGGGCGCTACGCGTCACTGCGACTGCTGGTTCGCCTGGCGCCGACGGTGATCATCCTGGGTGTCATGGCAAGCCTCGCCAGCCGCCGCAACGGCATGGCGGCCGTGGCCGCCGTGTTTTGCCTGGTGCTGGTCGTCATCACCGTCGTGGCGGGGCCGATGGTCGCGCGAAACGATCTGCGGCGTGACCTCGGCAACCTCGCCATGCTCAAGGCGTGGCCGGTGTCGGGCGCGACATTATTGCGAGGTGAAATCCTGGCGCCGGCGGTGATGCTCACGTCGATCGCGTGGCTGTTGATCCTTGGGGCGGCATCGCTCGCCGGCAACCTGCGCGTAGGATTCCTGCAACCGCTGGTGCAGGACCGGCTTTCCTACATGATGGCCGCGCTGCTGGTCGCGCCTGGCATGATCCTCGCCGAGTTGACGGTACTGAATGGACTCGCCGTGTTGTTCCCGGCCTGGATTTCAACCGGCGCCACGAGGTCGCGAGGCGTTGAAGCCCTCGGACAGCGGCTGTTCACCACGGCCGGTGTCCTGCTGACGCTCGTGATCGCGCTGGTGCCAGCCGCGCTGGTGGCCGGCGTCGTGGCGGGCGCTATCTATCTCTTGAGCGGGATCCTGGTGGTCGTGATTCCATCCGCAATCATCACGGGCATGCTCCTCCTGGAATGCTTCCTCGGGGTCGAACTGCTGGGCCGCGTGCTCGATCGCACGGACGTCTCGGCCGTATCGCCTGCCGAGTGACCCAACCGAGAGCGATGGTCGACAACACCCCGGTGAGGTCCACCGTGTCGGCATCATCGCCGCCCCGTGATCACAATCTTTGGCACGTTGAGAGTGCCGTTCGTCGGGAATGTGTCGCCGGCAGACTGCCACGACGATTCGATCCCGAACGTGCCGGTCGTCTCGGTGTAAACGGGTAGGTTGCCCGGGCTCTGCCAGCCCGTCGGGACGAGAAAAGTGGCGGGCACCGCGTTGCCCGTGCTCGTACTGACGTGGAATCCTATGCGAAACGTACCGCCGTCCGCCAGTGTTGCCGAGAGCGGGATCGTCATTTCCTGCTGAGGAGAGTCAGAAGACACGCTCACTTGGTTGGATGCATTCAGAGTTCCGTCGGAGTTGTAGATCTTGGCTCTTACCCTGGTCCAAGCAGGTCCCGCGCTGATATTCAGATCGTAGAGCGTGATCGAGTCCACGAACACCGGACCGAGCCCTGCCAGCACCGAGACCTGCACGGCACGGGTTTCGTCGAGGAGCTGAACGCCGGCGACGCAACCCGTCGTGACCGTGGTGTCGCATGTCGGCGGGTAGGCGGAGGCGGCTCCCCCTAACGTAAGCCGCGCGGTGAAAGGCTCCGGCGGCCCCATCTCGTCGGTACGGATATGTATCTCGAGACCGCCCCGACCCGCCCTGGAGTCGTGTTCGTTGACGCACACCTCCAGCGGAGCGCTCTGATTGGTGACGAAGCTCATATTTGTCCCGCCCTGCACGACCTGCGTTCCAACTCTCAGCACCAGCGAGAACGGCCGCATGCCCGGGAAAGGAAAAGACGTCGGGAACCCTGGCGTCGTCGCTGGCGCGGCGATGCCGTCGGCGTCGTAGCAATGAGGGGTGACGTTCGAATAATAGATCCCGGGGCAGGGTGCATTGATTGGCACCGTGGTGATCCGCACCACGGATCGATTCTGCACCGGCGGCCTTCCCGGAACCCGGTCGCAAGTGTTTGGTCCGGGCCGCGCGAGAGCGAGAGCGTAAACCGCGGGGTTGGTTGCAAACCTCGTCTTCACCCTTCCCTCGCAGCTTCCCTGGCCCGTGACTGTCACGGTTTTGCCGCCCTCCCAGCCCGTATAACTGTGTTCCACCGAGCACTGGAAACGGGCAGGGTTCGCAGCGACGGAACAACTTGTCGTCTGCGCGGTCACGACATTGGTCGTCGAGCCATCTCCCCAATCAACGACGAAGCGCCCACAGCTTCCCGAACCTTTTACCTGGAAGGCGAGCGGGACGCCCCGCGCCTGGTTCTGCGCGGGTACAATCTCGACGCTGTTAATCACGTCGCGGGGCTGAACGGAGTCGCAGCTGTTGCAGCCCTGCCCCGCCATCGCGAAGAGGACCGCCAGGCCCACGCCGAGACGCGGATCCCTTGTCATGTCGAACCTCCGTGTCGGGTGAACACGGCACGCGCGCCGTGCTCGCTTGTAGGTTTAGACGGGTTGGCCGCAGCTCGGGTTCGAAGGACGCCTGCGTCGTCAACGGTCGCGGGCAGCACAAATTGCCGCAAGCCGAATCTGGTATACAGTCGGACGTCTTGCCCGCTTTCGGAGGATCGTAATGAACCGCTCGCCCCGGCCCGACCCCACGCAGCCTTATGCCGTCGCTGCGCATGAAATTGCCAAGCAGGAGCTCCTGCGATACATGCTGCGCACGCCGGCGTCGGAGCGCGCGATGGCGCGCGCCGAAGAACCTCACTGGCCCGCCACCCGTGTTTGCGGGGCGTCCCGCGATGTGCTAGGTTACATGTAACCAGAGGAATGATCCATGCCGGCGACCGCTCGCTCCGCATCCCGCGATAAGGTCCGCGCGCATCGCACCCGATTGCGGAAGGCCGGGCTTCGTCCCGTTCAGATCTGGGTTCCGGACGTCCGGTCGAAGTCCTTCGCCCGGGCCGCACACCGTCAGTCGCTGGCGGTGGCGAAGAGTCCTCACGCCAAGCGGGACCAGTCGTTCGTCGACGCAATTTCTGCCTGGGATGAAGGATGAAACGTGGCGAAATCTGGACCGTCGCGGGTGGCGCGGCCTACGCCGGCAAGCCGCGGCCCGCCGTGATCGTCCAGGACGATCGATTCGACGCGAACGATTCGATCGTCGTGTGCCCCTTGACCACCGATCCCACGCGGGCACCGATCTTCAGGCTTTCCGTCCGGCCCAGTGCTCAGAGTGGACTGCATGCACCATGCCGGATGATGGTGGACAAGTTGACGGCCGTGCCGAGAAGACGCCTCGGAAGGCGGGTCGGCTCACTGGCCTCCGATGAAGTGAAAGCCCTCAACCGCGCCATCTTCGTATTCTTGGGTTTGGCGGAAACGGAAGTGTCGCAAGATTAGCTTCACGCCGCGGCCCCGCAGCCCTTCCAACCGCCTCAGCCACGCACCTATCTGGTTCCAATTCACGAAGGTCGAAGCCTATTGCCTCGCCG
>JANOZI010000094.1:0-11850 GCA_031429375.1 Acidobacteriota bacterium
TGCGCCGGGTCGGCGTGCCACGGTGGCATGAGGCCGTCGGCCACCTTCTGCGCGATCGATCGCGCCCATGGCCGCGCATCCTTGTAGGTCAGCAGCGACAACGGCGCAATCGCGCCGGGCCGGGGCCAGGACGTGCAATTGGCGAAGAAAATCGGCGCCACGTCCTTGTTGAAGGTCGGCACCGGGCCAGGTGCCGCGGCCGTCTGCGCCGCCACGGGCGACGCGCTAGCAAGAACTATTAATACCGCTACTGCCTGTTTGATGGTCATCTGGAATGAGACTCCAATCGCGGAACTAAAGTTCCGCGCTACACCGTCGCGCCAACGCATCGTCATTGTTGGACGAAATTCCCGATCGATACGTTGGCGACCCGTCACTCTACTACTGTGCGCCTGGCCGCCGCTGGAGGGCCTGTAATCGGGCCTCCGCCAGCTCTTTTACAGGCAATCCGTCCTCGGTTATGAGGGCAGTGGTCGCCGCGGCGGCCCGCCACGCGGCCTCTGCTTCTGCGGTGTTGCCCATCCGCTCGGCCGCAAGACCCAGCAGGTACTGGACCGTGCCGTTCGAAACGCCCGGGCCCTCGTTCAGCTTCACCCGCTGGAGCTCGAGGCGCGCTTCCGACCACAGGCCGACGCGGGCCAGCGCCACCGCCAGGTTCAGTCGCATCACCGAATCGTTGATCGGCTCGCCCGGTGCCAGCAGGCGCGCTTTCAGGTCCACGAGGATCTTGTTGACGAGCAGCGACTGATCGTTCATCCCGATCAAACGCGGCGTCATCAGCACCTTCACGTCGGCCTTCTTCGCCACGCCGGCCTTGTCCTTCAGATCGAGCGTCAGGCCCTCGTCCGGCTTGCGTCCGTCGAGCAGCGTCGTCAGCGTGGCCGCATCAGGCACCGGCTGCGAATTGGCCTTGAGCACCACGTCGCCGGGTTGAATTCCCGACTTGGCGCCAGGGCCATTCGGATCCACGCCCACGACCACGGGGCCCTCGAGGTCGGCGACGTCGACCACCGTGAGGCCGAGCGAGGGCTTGAAGAACAGCAGTCCGCGATCGAGCTTGCCGACGGCCATGGCCGCGGCATCCGGGCTGTCGAGATTCACTTCGATGACGTCGGGTTCGCCACTGCCCGCCGCAAGAAACGTGACGACCAGGCGGTTGCGGCTGCTCGGCGACGGCACGGTGACCGACGCGATGCCCTGCGCGTCGAACTGGCGCGAGAGCTTCGCCGACAGGTCGCTACGCATGACGGTGGCCACTTCGGCGGCGGTACCGATCGGGCGTTTGTTGAGATCGAAGGCCAGCCAGTCTTGCGGCAGCTTCTCGGCGTTGAGCGCCCTGGCCGTGTCTTCGGCGGCCGGCGCGAACAACGTCACGCTTTGCGACGACTGGAACTGTTTCTCGATGGTGAGCCGCAGATCGGTGTTGAGTGCCGCGGCACCGCTGGCCGAGACCAAGGCAAATGCCGGACGCAGCGTGCCGGCAATCGGAATCTTCTGTCCCGTCCGCGCGTCGACGCGCTGGAAGTATCGCCCGGACGCCGACTTCAACTCGACCAGGTGCTGCCCTTCGCAGACGTCGCTGATGGTCAGCGGCGCCACGCCGCGCTGCAAACCGTCGATGAGCACCAGCGTGCCGGGCTGGTTCGAGGTCACGCTCAGCGTGGCAACGGCGTGTTCGAGCTTGACGGGGTCGAGCACGTAGTCGTCCAGCTGATCGACGGTCTGGCGGCGCTCGGCGCTCACGAAGCAGTCTTTGCGGAACTCGATCCGGTGCGATCCAATCGGCAATTCCGTGACGGTGAGGACCGCCGACAGCTCCGCGGCTGACACTCCGGCGCGAGCGGCCTTCTCGGCGTACTCCGCCGGCGGCGGACCGGGCTTCGTGATGCCGTGCGAGATGCCGTCGATCCTCACTTCCACGCCGGCCGGCGCGGTCACGAACCGGAAGACCGACGCGGCGCGCTCGAGTGCCAGCGACTCCACCACGGTTGTTTCTCCCGCGTTCGCACTGAACGGGTAAGACCCTGGCTTATAACCGATTCGCGACGCCGTAAGCGTGTGATCGCCGACGGCAATGGGCACGGTCGCGGTCGAGGGCACGCGGACGCCGTCGAGCAGTACCTCCGCGTCGAGCGGCACGACAGCGAACCGCACGTCGGTGACGGTCAGCTTGGCCACCTCGTCGTACAACGCCACGATTCGCGGCGACACCTGGCCCGTGAGTTGATAGCCGGGCTCGGTCTTTAACAACGACACGAAATCCGCACGCGCCTCGGGCATCTTGTTGAGGCCGAACAGCGAGCGCGCCCGCATTTCGTAAGCGGCGGGCAGCAACCGCTTCGCTTCCGGCGTCGGACGCGCCTCGATGGCGCCAATCGCCGAATCGAGCGCCTTGACGGTGTTCTCGTAGTCGAGTTGATCGAACGAGGCACGGGCCTGATCGACCAGCATCTTCACGTTCGAGAGCTGATCGCCCTGCGCCAGGATTCGCCCTGGCGCCAGCAGCAGCGGAATCAGGCAGGCAGCGGTGCGCAGCCACGGGAGTACTCGGAGGCTCATTGGTAAACCTGGATGCGTTTGACGCGCTCGTCGAAGATGTAGATCCGGCCGGCGGCGTCGAGTCCCATCGCGCGGGCGCGGGTGAAGGCGCCGGGTGATTTCTCGGCCAGGGTGAACGTGGCGATCAATCGGTTCTTCGGACCAAACACATACACCGATGCCTTGCCGCGATCGAGCACGTAAAGATGCCCGAGCTGATCGAACACCAGGTCCACGGGCTCGCCGAACTGGTAGTTCGTTCCCTTCGGCAGGATTTTCGACAGCAGCTTGCCGTCGCGATCGACGATGGTGATGGCTTTCGAATCCCCGTCGATCATCGCCACATCGTCCAGCGCGTTGGTCGCCAGCCGATCGGCATTGATCGCGGTCACGAACGGCCCCAGGTATTGCCCGTTGGCGCCGTAGCGAATGACGGTCTTCTCTTTCTTGTCGGCGACGATCCGGTGCCCGGTTGACAGGCCGACGACCGCGGGGATTTCCTCGACGGGCCGCGCCGGCTTGGGCGACGGCTGCGGCACCGTGATCGGGAACGACGCCGCCTTCTCGGTATGCAGCGCGGCCTGGCGGGCGAACACGATGCGCCCGGCCTCGTCCACGAAGAACGCCGATGGCTGTTGCGCGGCGACCGTGCCGGTGAGCGTCCCTTTCGGGTCGAACACCGAGATGCCGGTCCTGTGGCCGAGCAGCAGGCGGTTCGAGCGATCCACGGTCACGCCGATCACGTCACCGAAATTGGCGCGCTCGTCGCCGACCATCCGGCCGCTGAACGTAAATGCCGGCTGGCTCGGTGCGCGGACGTAGAGGCGATACAAGATCGAATTGATATTGATCGCCTCGGCCGCCATCGCGGTCTGCGGCTGCATTTGGCGAACGCGCTGCACTTCCGGCAGCGCCGCGGGCGAGCGGTCGCTTTGCACGAGGCAATAGCCGGCGCCCAGGTTCGCCCGCGCGGCCCAGGGCGAGTTGGGATACGACGCGGAGACGCGGCGAAACCGCTCGAGGGCCTCGTCATGCCGGCGCACCAGCCGCAGCGCTTCTCCGGCATAAAACCCGGCGGCAGGCACAGCGTCGTTACCCGGGAACAGCCGTTCCACCCGCTCGAAGCTGGCCACGGCCGAATCGACATCGCGCGGCGTGCGGCCCTTGGACATCGCCAGGCGCCCGCCGATGACATGCGCCATCGGCGCGGAGTCGGAATCCGGATACACCTTCAGCAACAGGTCGACCGCCGTTTGGGACGACGCCAGATCATGCGCGACGTCCAGATGATAAAGCGCGACCTGGAGCAGCGCATTGTCGGCGACCTGGCTGCGCGGAAACGAATCGATCACCGCCTGGAAGTCCTTGAGGGCTTCGGCGTATCGCTGGCCCTGCAGAAACGAGAGGCCGCTCTCGTACTGCCGCCGCGGCAAGTCCTCGTTACCCTGTTGCGCAACGGTCGGCGACCCCGGCAGGAGCGCGAGAAGGACAACGATCGCGGATGTCAGCGCGTTCATAAATCTCAGTTCTTGAACACGACGCGCGCAGTGAAACCCTGCGTCACCGTGGTCTGGATGACCGGGTTCTGCCCGTCAGGACAGGCGAGGCTGACCTGGTAATCACCGGCCACGGCCGGCACGGGCGGGAACGGGCCGAACCCGAGATCGCGCTTGCCCACCATGATCCGGCAATCGCCGCGAGCGGCCCGGATGTCGATCTTCCCGAGCGACGGAGGCGAATACTCGAACCGGCCGTCGCTGCCGCCGTCCACCCTGACCGGGTGATCGAGAAACACGTCGGCCGCAACCAGCCGCAATGTCTTGCCGTTCGGTTGCGGCGGCAATTCGTGACTCGTCGCCGGGGCGGAAATCGATCGGCCTCCGTCCATCACTTCAAATGCATAAGGCGCCGACAACGACACCGCGACCAGCGGACCCGAAGCGGAACGCGGCGCCGCGGGCGCGGGCTTGATCGTGTCGCCGGCGGACGTCGCGGCCGCTTTCTTGTCGGCGGCTCGAGCAGGAGGCACGGCCTTCGCAGCTGCCGGCTTCGCGGGCAGTGTCTCGATCGGGGCCGGGGTGGCAGGCGCTGCAACCGCTGCCTGAGGCACTGTTGACGGTGCCGGAAGCGGTATCGCTGCTGACTCTGTCGCTCCGGCCGGCTGTGTCGCTCCGCCCGCAGGCTCTGTCGCCGCTGTCGCAGGCTTTGTGGCCGTCTCCGAAGGTACGATGACCGCCGGCGCCGGCGCCGGCGCAGGCACTGTCGCTGGCGGTGACGTGGACGTCGCGGCGCGCTCCGCGGCGGGTGCCGGCGCGCGGCCGAACATCGCCCATCCGCCTAGCGCCATCAGCGCAAGCGCGGCCACACCGGCCGCCACTATCCAGGTGTTCGACTTGGGCGGCGCCGCGGCAGCTGGTGCCGCCGCTCCTGCCGCAACGCCCTCGAGCGTTTTGTCACCAATTCCCGCGGTCGCCTGTTTCTGGCGATCGTCGTGCAGCGCCCGCAACACGCCCGTGCTCGCGTAGCGCGTCGCATCCATCGGCGGCAAGTCCGATGCGAGCAGCGACTGGCGGATGTACTGCAGCTCGCGTCCCAGCTCCTCGGGCTTGCGCGTGCGCCGTTCCGGATCCTTCTCGAGCGCGCGCCCCAGTGCCGCGACGAGCTGCGGGGGCAGACCCGGCACCAGGACATCGAGGGACGGCGGCTCGTCCCTGAGGATCGCGACCATGACGGCGGTCAGGTCGTCGCCCTCGAAAGGCTTACGCCCCGCGAGCAACTCGTAGAGCAGGACGCCGGTAGACCAGACGTCGGATCGTCCGTCGAGTTTCTGGTTGCCCGAGAGCTGTTCGGGCGACATGTACGGCGCGCTCCCCAGCACATCGCCCTGCTGCGTGAGGGTCGACGTCGCGACCTTGGCGATGCCGAAGTCGAGCAGCTTCACCGTGCCGTCGGTGAGCAGGAACACGTTGGCCGGCTTCACGTCGCGGTGCACCACGCCCTGCGTGTGGGCGTAGCCCAGGCCGCTGCACAACTGCGCGACGATGTCGAGCTTGTCGGGCAGCGTGAGCGGCGGTGACTCGGTCATCCGCGTGCCGAGCTGGATGCCGCGCAGGAACTCCATGACGATGTGCGGCTGGTTGTTTTCTTCGGCGAACTCGAACACCGTGACGATGTTGCGGTGCTGCAGTTTGGCGGCGGCCTTGGCTTCGCGATAGAAGCGCGGCCGCATCTGGTCGGTGTCGTCCGTAAAATCCGCCAGCATCACCTTGACCGCGACTTCGCGATCGAGCACCGGGTCGAACGCGCGATAGAGCACGCCCATGCCGCCCTTCCCGACCCGCTCGAGGACCTGGTAGCGTCCGATCTTTTCCGGCAAGGCGGTGTTCATCACGGCAGCTTCTTCGTCACGTCGAGGATCAGCGGCGGAACCGTTGGATGATCGAGCACCACCGTGGCCGCATTGGTCGCGTCGAACCCCGGCGCCGTGGCCGGCTGCGGCGCGCCGGGCACATCCATGAACGGCCCGAGTTCGTCGACGAACTTCACCTGCAGCTGGCCAACCTGCACGACATCCCCTGCGCGCAAGACTGCCTGCGGCGTCTTGACGCCGTTGACCAGAATGCCGTTGCGGCTGCCGAGGTCGCGAACCATCGCGTCGTTGTCGTTCGAGAACTCGGCGTGACGCCGCGACAGCAGCGGATCCCCGGCGTCGCTGATGTCGCACGCCGGATCGCGCCCGACGACGATGGTGCCGACCAGCACGAACTCGCGCGTCTCGCGGCCGGCGCAGACGATGAGACGGCGGCTCATGGCGCGCCGCCGTTCGCGGCCTGCAGCACCGACAGTTCAGCCAGCACTTCGTTATGCCAGACCTGCAGCTGCGTCAGCGCCGCTGAGGCGCGCGCCGGATCCATCAACACCATCACGCCGCTGTCGTTACCGGCGCGGCCGAACTCGGGGAATGCCGACGCCAGTTTCACGAATCTCTGATCGCACTCCCGTTCGATTGCCGGCAGGCCCAGCCGGCGCGCCAGCGCGCGGCGCTCATCAATCAGCTCTTCGATCTGGCAATAGCGATCGAGCGCCGCCCGCACCAGCCGGTATTTATCGCCTTCCAGCGCGCGGCGGGCCTGGTCGATTTCCGCGCGCAAATGCGCGACGCTCTGGTGCCGGCGGTCGGGTTGCTCGTCGAGCGCCTTCGCGATCACGCGCGCGAGGCCCTCGGGCACGTCGCTGGCGGCGACGCCGGGCGCGAGCGGCGGACGGCCGCTGAGCATGAAATGAAACACCGCCGCCGCCGAGAAGATGTCGGATCGCTGGTCCGCCGCGCCGCCCTTCAGCTGCTCCGGCGACGCGTACGGCGCGGCCCTTCCGGGCAGCGGCAGGCCGAGGTCGATCAGCTTCACGACACCGCTCGGCTGTACCAACACGTGGCCGGGCTTGAGGTGGCCGTGCACGACGCCAAGGTCGTGCGCCGCCTTGAGACCGTCGCACACCTGGAGCATGAGAGCGGTCTTCGCATGAAGCGATTGACCCTGCGGACGTTGCAGGTACTCGGGCAGCGGGAGGCCATCCAGCAGTTCCATCACCAGGTACGGCCGCCCATGGTCGTGACCGCGATCGAAGACTGTTACGACGTTAGGGTGCGTCACCTGGCCCGTTACCCCGTAGTCCTGATCGGGCCGCATCACCCTGATGGCAACGCGCCTCCCGATGTCTGCGTCGATGGCTTCATACACCTCTCCCATGGCGCCGTGGCCGATGCGCTCGACCACCCTGTAACGGCCGATGGTGGGCGGAACTCCGCCGGGGGACGTCGTATGCAATGCCGAACACCTCCGGCCGAAGGCGAGAGCCGGGGCCGAAAGTATAGCGGGTCTAAGGTGCCAAAGGTGCCTAAGGTGCCAAGGGTGCCTAAGGCGCAGCTGAAGCGCGCGTAGCGGGGCCGGCTGCTACCGAAACGAGTCGCTCACTTTCGGAGGCGCCTCTCTGCGTGATGGTGGGCACCCCGTAAAGGGGTGCCCTACGATCGAATTACGCGGTCGGCGCCGGAAGGCCGTTCTTCAGCAGGTCCTCCATCGCCGCAACGAAGGTGTCGATCTCTTCGAGCGGGGTGTAGATGTTCGGCGTCACGCGGATGCCGTTGTATTCGGGACGGCTGATCGCGGTCGTCACGATCCGGTACTTGTCCCACATGAACGCATTGATGCGCCCAGCCGGGATGTCCTTGATGCCGACGCACGCCACGCCGTAGACCTGCCTGAGGTCGGTGTGAATCAGCACGCGCGGATTGGCCTTGAGCTTGTTGGCCCACCGCAGCGTCAGGTAGCGCAGCCGCGCGGCGACGCGTTCGGTACCGATCGCCTGATGGAAGGCGAGCGCCTCGTTGATGGCCGCCTTGGTGGCGGCCGGCGAGGTGCCGATCTCCTCGAACTTGCGGATGTCGTTCTCGTTGCGCTCGGGCGCGGCCTGCATCGGCCACGTCTTGGCGATGCGATCGCGGCGGACGTAGAGGAATCCGGTGCCGGTCGGCGCGAGCAGCCACTTGTGCAGGCTGGTGCCGTAGTAATCCATCTCGAGGTCGCGCAGCTTGAATGGAAAATGCGCCACCGCGTGCGCGCCGTCGACGATGGTGATGATGCCGCGCGCGCGCGCCATGCGCGACAGGTTCTGCACCGGGAAAATCTGTCCGGTGAGGTTGGTGATGTGGCAGAAATGCAGCACCTTGGTGCGCGGCGTCATCGCGCCTTCGAGCCGCGCGAACAAATCCTCGCCGGTCGTCGGCACCGGGAAATTGATCTTGGTGATCGTGATCTTGTCGCGCCGCGCACGCTGGTCCCAGGTCGTCAACATGCGGCCGTAATCCTGTTCGGTCGTCACCACCTCGTCGCCCGGCTCGAGATCGAGGCCGTTCTGCGCAATCTGCAGCGACTCGCTCGAGTTGCGCGTGATCGCCATTTCCTCGGTGTCGCAGCCGAACTCCGCGGCCAGGCGGCGGCGGACGACCTCGATGTTCCGCTCGATCAACCCGCGGTGGTAGACCGGCGCCTGGTTCGAGTAATCGAGATAGCGCTTGTAGGCCTCGTGCACGACCGTCGGGCTCGGGCAGCTGTTGCCGTTGTTCAGGTTGATCAGCGAGCGGTCCAGCGTGAAGGCATTCTGGATGTCGCGCCAGTAGCCTTCATCAGCGGCGACATCGTCCGCCGTGCGATTGCCGAGCGCGCGCGACGCCTGTGCCACCAGCGCGATGCTGTTGTCGCCGAAGGCAAACGCGCCTGCGCCCAGGGCGCCGGTCATCCGCAGAAACGAGCGTCGATTGGTCTTCATTGCTGTGTCCTCCCCGATCGCGGGAATTATACAGGGCCTGCCCTGAGCGAGCGCACACAAGCCGGGGGCGGCGTGGCGCGAGTCGAAGGGCCTGCCCTGAGCGAGCGGCACGCGGGCCAACGGCCTGCGAGGCGCGAGTCGAAGGGGGTAGAATCCGCCCATGAGAAAGACCTGCCTCGCCGTCATCGCCGCCGTGCTGGCCGCCACCGCGCCGTTCGCCGCGCAGGAGAAGGTCGATTTCGCCGTGATCGAGAAGATCAAAGCGGAAGGCATGGATCGGTCGAAGGTGCTCGAGACGTTCGACCAGCTCGTGACCGTGATCGGGCCGCGGCTGACCAACTCGCCGGCGCACAGGCGCTCGGTCGCATGGACGCAGGAAACCCTCAAGGCGTGGGGCCTGAGCGAGGTTCACACCGAGCCCTTCCAGTTCGGGCGCGGGTGGACGCTCGACAAGGTGTCGGTCGAGATGATCGAACCGCGCTACATGCCGATGATCGGCTATCCGAAAGGATGGTCGCCCGCCACCGCCGGACGCATCGTCGCGGTGCCAGTATGGTTGCCGGGCCTCGAGGCCGGCGCCGTCAAGGCGCAGGCCGGCAAGCTCAAGGGCGCCATCGTGATGACAAGCCCGGTGATGGACTACGCCATCAAGGCCGACCGCCCCGTTGCGTCCGGCGATCTGAAGGCGCCGCAGCCGGCGCCGGTGCGCCCGCCGCAACTGAACGCCGAGCGGCTCGCCCTGCTCAAGGCCGAAAGCGCCGGCGTTACGATCGAGCCCAACATCGGCGAGCACGGCACCGTGTTCGTTACCGGCCGCGACATGGGCGCCGACTCGGTACCTTCGATCGTCCTGGCCACCGAACACTACAACCTGGTCGCGAAGATGCTGCAGCAGAAGATCCCGGTGAAGCTCGCGGTCGAAATACAAGCGCGCTTCAACGACGAGGATCGCAACACCCACAACGTGATCGCCGAGATCCCGGGCACCGACAACGCCCTCAAAGATGAAGTCGTGATGATCGGCGCGCACCTCGACTCGTGGCACACCGGCACCGGCGCCACCGACAACGCGGATGGCGTGGCCACGACGATGGAGGCGATGCGGATCCTGAAGGCGCTGGGCGTGCGGCCGCGGCGGACCATCCGGCTGGCGTTGTGGGCGGGAGAGGAACAGGGCCTGCTCGGCTCGAAGGCCTATGTCGATCAGCATTACGCGGGTGACAAGAACAAGGCCGCGCGCGACAGGCTCTCGGTCTATTTCAACTTCGACAACGGCTACCCGCCGGTCACGGGCTTCTACATGGAAGGCAACGATCCGGCGCGCAAGATCATGGAAGAGTGGCTGAAGCCGGTCGCCAGCCTCGGCGCGATCATGCCGTCGCCGGGCCATATCGGCGCCACCGACCACCTCTCGTTCCTGGCGGTCGGCATCCCCGGGTTCCAGGCCGTGCAGGAGTACGTCAACTACGACGTCCGCACCCATCACACCAATGCCGACTTCGCCGAACGGATCGACCCCGCTTCGCTCAAGCAGGCCTCGGTCGTGATCGCGACCGTTATTTACCAGGCGGCGATGCGCGACGGCACGTTTCCTCGGCCCGCGCCGCCCAAGCCGGCGACGACGAAGCAATGAGGTGAAATTGCTTCCTTCGTGATCTTCGTGGTTATGTTTGTCTCAGTTGCCAGTTGCCAGTTAACAGTCAACAGTAAGAGCTCCGGAAACTGGAAACTGAATCAGCGGCGGGTTAGGGAGGGGTTATGGTTGCAAATCTCGTGAGACGGTTCGTTGTGGCGGCGGGCATCGCGATGGTGGTGCTGCTGGCATCGACAGCGGCATCCGCACAGATTGGCAGCGGCATTTCCGGTGTGGTCCGAGACCCATCCGGCGGCGTGCTGCCGGGAGTGGTCGTGGAAGTGGCGAGTGCGGCGCTGATCGAGGGCTCGCGGTCGTCGGTCACCGACAGCAACGGCCAGTACCAGATCATCGATCTGCGTCCCGGCGATTACACGGTGACGTTTACGCTGGCCGGCTTCAAGACCGTCAGGCGCGAAGGCATCCGGCTCACCGCGGCCTTCACCGCCACCGTGAACAGCGACCTGCAAGTCGGCCAGCTCGAGGAGTCGATCACGGTCACCGGCGCGTCACCGCTGGTCGACGTCCGCGGCTCGGTGTCGCAGTCCGTGATGAACAGGGAAACGCTGGACACCATTCCCACCGGCAGGGATCCCTTCGCGGTCGGTCAGCTCATCCCCGGTGTCACCACGAATACGCCCGACGTGGGCGGCACGCAGATCATGCAGCAGCCGACACTCCAGGTGCACGGGTCGTCCAACAACGACAACGTGTTCATGGTCGACAACGTTCAGATCCAGCACATCGGCTTTGGCGGAAACCAGACCGGCTTCTATTTCAATGACGGCCTGATGGAAGAAATCACTTATCAGACCAGCTCACTGCCCGCCGAGTCGCCGGTGGGTGGCGTGCAGATCAACATGATTCCGCGCGACGGCGGCAATCAGTTTCGCGGGACCGCGTTCGCCAGCGGCGGCGACTCGCGCTTCCAGAGCAACAATCTGGACGCCGGCCTCGTGGCGCTCGGCTTCACCGCGCAGAACCGGGTCAAGAGCGTCTATGACGTGAACCTGACCTACGGCGGTCCGATCGTGCGCAACCGGCTGTGGTTCTTCAGCACCTACCGGCGGTGGTCGGCGAACAACTACCTCGGCAACACGTTCACCGCGCGCGGCGAGCAAGCGGTGGATGACCAACGCATCTCCGACGGCACCGTCCGGTTGACCTGGCAGGCGGCCAGGCAACACAAGTTTACGCTGCTCTACGACCGCAGCGCCAAGTGGCGCGGCCACCGGCCGAACAATTGGATCGCCGCGAGCATCAACGAGCCGGTGTCGTCGGTCGAGCAGACCACGGGGCTGAATTACATCGGTCAGGTCAAGTGGAGCTCGCCGATCTCGAACCGGCTGCTT
>JANOZI010000095.1:0-3796 GCA_031429375.1 Acidobacteriota bacterium
TGGCGCGGCCCGCCGCCGACCGCGACGAGAGCAACATCGCGATTCTCGAAGACCGCGGCGACTTGATCCTCCGCGCCAATCCGTTCGACCTCGCCAACTCCGGGCTTCGCTTCGAACCGGCCGGCGCGGGATACGCCGTCACCACCACGGGTGCCGAGTTTCGCTCGACGCTCGGCCGCACGCTCACCCTCGGAGACGACGACTCGGTGGCGCAGACGATCGCGTTCCCGTTCGAGTTCTACGGCCGCCGCTTCACCTCGCTGTTCGTCAACTCCGACGGCAACCTGACATTCGAAGAGGCCGACAACGCGTCGACCACGCGCGGACTCGACCGCCTCGCCTCGGGCGCTCCGCGGATTGCGCCGTTCTTTGCCGACCTCGATCCGTCGGCTGGCGGCAGAATGTTTTTCGACAGCGCCCCGGACGCGGCGACGATCACCTGGTGCGCCGTGCCCGGCTTTGGTCTCCCGCAGACGATCACCGTGCAGGCCGTGCTGTTCTCCAACGGCGCCATCGAATACCGGTTCGGCGCGTCGGATCTTCGCGACAGCATCGTGGCGCTGTCACCAGGCCGCGCCCAAACCGTCACCCTCGTCGATCTGAACCGCGCTGCGGGCCCGGTGACCGAGCCGGTGCCAATCGGCGAGCGGTTCGTGGCATCGCCCTCGCTTGACCTCGTGGCGGCCAGCCGCCGGTTCTACGAGACCCACGCGGACGACTTCGATCAGCTGGTGTTCTGGACGGACACGACGGTGGTCACCGATGCCTTCGCCTTCGAGTCGACGGTGAAGAACACCATCACCGGCACCGGGCTCGAGGTGTTCGACTTCTCGGCCGGGCTCGGCAGCGGGGGAGCGCTGCAGAGCGTGATCAACATGGATCGCATCTCGAAGTATCCCGACGCGCCGGCGACGAGGATCTTCGGCGAGAGCAGCGCTCTCGGCATCCTCGCGCACGAGACCGGTCATCGCTGGCTGGCGCGCCTGATGTTTCGCGACGCCGATCGCTCGACCTCGGATCAGCTGCTGGGCCGCCAGCGCGCGCACTGGAGCTTCTTCATGGACTCCGACGGATCGGTCATGGAAGGCAATGAGATCGAGGATCTGGGGGGCGGTGCGTTTCGGACTGCCAGGTCCACGGAAAAATACAGCCGTCTCGATCTCTACACGATGGGTCTGGCGAGCGATGCCGAGGTGCCACGCTGGTTCTTCATCGACGCGCCGATCTCCAATCGCGATCGCGAGAACGCGCCGCTCGCGGGTATCACCGTCAACGGCACGCGCCGCGACGTGCTGATCCAGGATGTGATTGCCGCGCTCGGCCCGCGGGTTCCTGCCGCGGCTGACTCGCCGCGCGTGCACCGGCAGGCTTACGTGTTCGTGCGGCGGCCCACCGCCGTGCTCGACCCGCAGGATTTCGCCCGGCTGGCCCGCATCCGCGAGGAGTTCGGCCCGTTCTTCAGCCGCGCCACCGAGGGCCGGATGACCGTGCGCACGACGCTCGTGCCGTAAGCGCTCACGCCAGGTCCTCGGTAGTCCTGGCCGACGAGCAGCCTGTGAACGTCCCGGATCGATCAATCACGGCGCTTTTGCGATGCCTGCGACGATCTGTTGAAGTTCGTCGAAGTCGGCAGGTTTGACCAAGTGGTGGTCGAAGCCCGCGGCGAGCGACAAGCGCCGATCGGTCTCTTGTCCGTAGCCCGTCATCGCGACCAGCACCACGTCTTTCATCGCCGGCTGCTGACGCATTCGCGTTGCGATTTCGAAGCCGTTGAGTCCCGGCAGGCCGATGTCCATGACCACCACGTCGGGCCGGTCCCGGCGGGCCTCCGCGAGTGCGCTCAACCCGTCGTGCGCGACGCGGACCTGGTGTCCGGAGGCCGTGAGCAACAGGGCCAGACCCTGGGCCGTGTCCACGCTGTCATCGACCACAAGCACGCGCCGGAACGGTTGGGAGCGCTCGGCGGCTGCGGTGACTCGCGGCGAGGCCAGGGCCAGCGGGGGCTGCACGGTTGGCAGTCGCACAACGAACTCACTGCCCTGGCCGAGCACGCTCTGAGCCTCCACGGTACCGCCATGTAATTCGACGAGCCTCTGCACCAGACACAGGCCGATTCCCAGGCCGCCTTCGGCACGGTCCAGTGACCGATCCGCCTGGGTGAACAAGTCGAAGATCCGAGGCAAGAGTTCGGGTGCGATTCCAACTCCCGTATCGCGGACCCGTATCACCACGTGGCCAGCGTCACATTCGACACTGAGCCCAACCTGGCCGCCTTCGTCGGTGTACTTGGCGGCATTGGTGAGCAGGTTGGCCAGCACTTGTTCCAACCGCCCGGCGTCTCCGCGCACCCAGATCGGTTGGGCCGGCTGTTGCACCGTCAACTGATGTTTTCGCCAGTCCAGGAGCGGGCGAACCGCTTCGGCAGCCTGTGCGACGACCTTGCTGACGAGCACCACGGCTTCGCGCAAACGCACCTTGCCGGTGGTGATGCGGGACACATCCAGGAGGTCATCGATGAGATGTTTGAGCTGCCCCACCTGGCGCTCGATGATCAGGCGGGCCTGCCGTTGGACGGTACCCTCGTTGTCCTGGAGCCGGAGCAGTTGTACCGCGCTGGCGATCGGCGCAAGCGGGGTGCGGAGCTCGTGGCCGAGCATCGCCAGGAATTCATCCTTGCGCTGGTGCAGATCAGCGAGCTTTTGCGTCTGCTCGTGGGTCCTGCGCTCCAAGCTGCTGCGTTCGGTGATGTCCCGGATATTGCACTGGATAACGCTGTGGCGGTCTTCGTTGTAGGCATTGCCAACAATCTCGACCTCGACCCGCCGGCCGTCACGGGATTCAAGAGGAAGGTTGTCAAAACGAAGATACCCCTTCTCCTGGATAGTGCGCACCGCCGCTTCGCTTGCCGTCTTGTCTGCAAACAGCCCGATCTCCCAGAGTTCCCTGCCGACGAACTCAGTAGTCTCGTAACCGAGGAGATCGCTCATGAACGGGTTCGCATCGAGGATTGCCCCGCTCGCAAAATCGAGTATCAGGATGCCGTCTTTGGCAGACTCGAACAGCCGTCTATAGCGGATTTCGGAATCGCGCCGGGCCGCTTCCAGCTGCTGGCGTTCGGTGATGTCGTAAAAGCAATTGATCGCTCCCGTGACCCCTCCATCAGGATCCAGGAGCGGACGAATGTTCACGACGACGGTCACGCGCGAACCGTCGGGGCGCTCGATGATCACCTCCTCATCAAGCACCATCGGGATCTGTTTCCGCACCACATCGGCCATGGGGCCCTCCTCATGCGGCATGAGGGTGCCGTTCGGCCGGAGCAGCTTGAACGAGCCACAGAACCGCTCGCCGGTATCCCCGGCGGCCGGCTCACGGCCCCATAACTCAGCGGCGCGGCGGTTGAACGTTCGAATCACGCCGGACGCATCACAGGAATAGACCGCGACTGGCCCCTCGTTGAAAAGCGAGCGGTAGCGCTCTTCGCTGTCGTGTAAGGTGTGTTCTGCTTGCTTGAGCGCCGTGACGTCTTTGAAGATGACCGCCACGCGCTGCGTGGGCTGGTCTTCCACGCGAAAAGCATACAGTTCCAGCACGCGTCCCTGGCTCGCGAGTCCACGTTCAAACCTGATGGGTTCGCCGGTTCTGAGCACCGTGTCATACGTCAAGAACCACTCCTCGGCTTCGCCGGGGAACATCTCCCGAATCGTGCGCCCGACGACCGCACTCTGGCCGGATTGCACTGCGAACGCCGGGTTGGCCTCTACGTAACGAAAGTCGAGCGGATCGCCGGTGGCGC
>JANOZI010000096.1:0-1981 GCA_031429375.1 Acidobacteriota bacterium
CCCGCATCCCTTTTTCGGCGGGTCTCTACACCCTGCCGATGACCGGCACCTACACGATCGACGCCACGACCTCTTCCTCGGGTGACACGGGGGCCTACGTCCTCAGCCTGAGCGGGACCACGCCCTGCTCCTTCGCGCCCATCACGGTCGGCCAGATGGTGGCCGGGAGCATCGCCACCACGGATTGCTGGTCCATCGGCCGCGGTGCGGGCTACTACGCCGACCACTTCCGGTTCACCGCGAGCGCGGGGGACCAGGTGTCGATCCTCATGGATGCCGATGCCTTCGGGACCCTCAACTCGGCACACCTGAATCTGATCGCCCCGAACGGCGCGGTTCTCCAAGCGAGCAGCAGCGGCGGTTCGGGCTTCGAGGACGCCCGCATCCCTCCTTCGGCGGGTCTCTACACCCTGCCGATGACCGGCACCTACACGATCGACGCCACGACCTCTTCCTCAGGTGACACGGGAGCCTACGCCCTCAGCCTGAGCGGGACCTCCTCGGGCGGCGCATGGACTGACCCGATCCTGTCGGCCGCGATCACCCAGGTTCGGACAGTGCACATGACAGAACTGCGTACGAGGATCAACGCGTTGCGGGCAAGGTATGGGCTGAGTCCATTCGGTTGGACGGATACGACGTTGGTCGCGGGGCAGACCCGAATCCGCGCGGCTCACTTGACGGAGTTGCGAGCGGCGTTGCACGACGCCTACATGGCGGCCGGCCGACCGCCTCCCGTCTATACGGACCCTGTCATCGGCGCCGCGACGACCGTCATGCGAGTGGTGCACATCGCCGAACTCCGCGAGGCCGTGGTGGCGCTGGAATGAGATGGGGCGGCGCGGTGTCTGGGGCGCGCCAAAGGGTAGCCCTTGGTCTGATAAGGCAGCTTGGATCGGCATAGGGGCGGCGGTTGCCCGCTGACCTTGCCACTCCACCGTGCGTACGGGTCCCTACACGGCGGTTCGAGTCGGTCACGTTAGCACCCCCCGATCAATGTCGGAAGTCCGAGCGATTTGAAGTACGCCTTGGAGAGGCCCACCGAGAGGGCCTTGGGCCGAGATACCCGAGGCCCTGCCTTAGACCGTCGAGCATGTTGTGATGGGTGTCGACCGCTCCGGCCGGTCTGAGGCAGGGCCTCGTTAGCAATTGGACCGGCACGCAAACTCTGGAGCAACTGCTGGCAAGAGGAAATCTCGTGATCCGCGAGTACCGTGGAACCGTGATTGCTCGCCTAAGTCCCGGAGCGCGGCCCGGATCGCAAGGCGCGAGAAGCGAGCATATTGGGAGCGCCGAGCAACGCCGCGAGGCGGGATCCGCCGGGACCCTTCGGAACGGCTGTAGAAAACGAGTTCGAACGGTTCTCTCTTTCGGCGGCAACCATGGGGGTGAAGAATGCTGAAGCCAGGTGCCCGCTTGTTACTTGGGCTACTCCTCGTCAGCGGCGGGGTCGTCGCGGGCCGGCTCGCGTGGGCCGGCCAGATCCGCGGCGTTCACATCCGCGTGCTGAACAACAGCGACTATGACTTCCAGGAGCTCGTGGTCAATGACGTCTCTTTCGGCAGCCTCACGAAATATCGAGGCAGCGATTATCACGAGCTCAATGGCGCCTACCACTACGGTGCCGTGAGCTTCGAGGTCAACGACAAGACCTTCACACGGATTCCCAGCGACTATTACGGTGAAACGCCCTTGTCGCCTGGTCGATACACCTACATGGTGTCCATCGACTACGAAACTGGCGCGTCGCACACGACTTTTTTCGAAGGCGACCAGATACCTAAAGGTGAACAAGCGCCAGGCCGTAACAGAATTCTCGACATCAAACACACGTTTGAGGTGACTGACGCCAAGGAAACCACCGATCACGGTTTCATCATTTCCGGCAGTAAGAGCACGACTACACATATCAACTTGTCCGTCTCGACTGTTGCAGGCAGCAGGGTCATCTATTTGCCAAAGGCTGAAGCGCGGGTCGGCC
>JANOZI010000097.1:0-5808 GCA_031429375.1 Acidobacteriota bacterium
GCCGACATCCTCGAGGAACTTCACCAGCCAGAACGCGGTTTTCGGGTTGGCCGCTCCAAACCGGTAGTCCTGGTCGTAGCGGCCGGGCAGCTGATCGTTGAGGTCGATATGAAACAGCTTGCCGGCCTCCCATGCCTGCGCAACGGCGTGCACGAAATTCAACCCGGCCATCTGCTCGTGCGCGACCTCGGGATTGACGCCCACGATCTCGGGGTGCGCGAGGGTGGCGATGAAACCCAGGTAGGCGCCGGTCGTGGCCATGTAGATGTCACCGCGCGGCTCGTTCGGCTTGGCCTCCAGCGCAAACTTGAAGCCGTACTTTCGATCGAGCGAGTACTCGCACAGGTAGTTGACGGCCTCGCGCAGCCGCTTGACGGCTTCGTCGGGACGCCGGCAGGCATCGGTCTCGGTCCCTTCACGTCCGCCCCACAGCACGAACGTGCCGGCGCCGAGCTCCGCGCCAATATCCATCGCGCGCAGCGTCTTCTGCACCGCATAGGCGCGCACCTGCGGATCGTTGGCGGTAAAGGCCCCGTCGCGGAACACCGGATCGAAGAACAGGTTCACGGTCGCCATCGGCACGACGATGCCGTGGTGGTGGCACGCGACGGCGAACTCCTTGACGATCCGATCGCGTTCGGAGGGCGTCGCGTCGATCGGCACCAAATCGTTGTCGTGCAGGTTCACGCCCCAGGCCCCGACCTCTGCCAGCATGGCGACGGCGTCGAGCGGCGCGAGCGGCGGGCGCACCGCCTCTCCGAATGGATCCCGGCCGCGATTGCCGACGGTCCACAGACCGAATGAGAACTTGTGCTCGGGGCGGGGCGTGTAGTGGTCGGCCATGGCTTTGATGCCTCAGACTCCTTCGAGACTCTTCAAGGCGGCGTAGACGCGCCGATACTCGGCATATCGTTCGTTCAACACTGCGGTCGCCGCCGCGCTGGGATGAGTAGTGGTCGCGACGTGAACAAAACGGTCGCAGGCGGTGTCGACGTCCGGCCACAACCCGGCGCCGACGCCGGCGAGTAGTGCGGCACCGAATGCAGCGCCCTCGTCGGCCTCGACAGTGGCAACGGGATGTCCGTAGACATCCGCTTGAATCTGGCGCCAGAGCGCGGACCGCGCGCCGCCGCCGCCGAGCCGGACGTGCCGAAGCGGCACCGCGAGCTCCGAAAAAATCGTGAACGCATCGCGCAGGCTGAACGCTACCCCTTCGAGCACGGCGCGCGCGATATGACCGCGGGTGTGATGTGCGGAGAGTCCGAGCAGCGCCGCGCGCACCCGGGGATCCAGGTGCGGCGTGCGCTCGCCCATCAGATACGGCGCCCACAACACACCGTCCGCCCCGGGCGGCACGGTGGCCGCGTCAGCGGTCAGCGTCTCGTAGCCGCGATCGTCGGCCGCCAGCCCCAATTGATCGCGCCACCACCGCAGCGAGAGGCCGGCGCCTTGCGTAACGCCCATCACGTGCCAGCGCCCGGGAATGGCGTGGCAGAAGGTATGGAGTCGTCCCAGCGGATCGAGCACGGGCCGGTCCGTGGCCGCGAACACCACCCCCGAGGTGCCGATGGTCGCGCTGATCACGCCGGGGCGGGTGATCCCCATGCCGACCGCACCCGCCGCCTGATCGCCGGCACCGGCCACGATTGGCGTCCCCTGCGGAATGCCCGTCAGCGCCGCCGCATCTGCGGACACCCTGGCGCAAATCTCAGACGACTCGAATACCGACGGCAACAGCGAGGGGGCGATGTCCGCTGCCTGCATGACATCGCGCGACCACTTCCTGCGCGCGACGTCGAGCAACAGCGTGCCAGACGCGTCAGCGACGTCGGTGGCGTACTCGCCGCTCAGTCGAAACCGGACGTAGTCCTTGGGCAGCAGCACATGACGGACGCGCGCCCAATCGGCAGGTTCGTGACGGCGCACCCAGATCAGCTTGGTAAGCGTGAAATTCGTGAGGGCAGGATTCGAGGTGAGCTCGAGCAGTCGCTCGCGTCCGATCTCGTTGGTGAGCCACTCGCACTCGGACGCGCTCCGCTGATCGCACCAGATGATCGCCGGCCGCACCACGTCACCGCCATCGTCGAGCAGGACGGCGCCGTGCATCTGACCCGAGAGGCCGACCGCCGCGATGCCATTCGCCGCCACGCCACTCTCGGCAATGGCCGACCGGACCGAGGCCTGGGTCGCGCGCCACCAGTCGGCGGGCTGTTGTTCAGCCCACACCGGTTGCGGCGAGGCAAACGGCGCATGGGCTGACGTCGCGGCGGCCAGCACAAGCCCATCGTGGCCGACCACGATCGCGCGTGTACCGGTGGTGCCGACGTCGATGCCGAGAACAGGAATGCGAACCCCCTCCGCCCTGACTGAAGGGCGAAGCATATCCGCCGTCCTCCGCAAAGACCAGTGCCGTTCTCAAAAACGTGTGTTACCGTGACCCTGAACAACGGAGGTCAGAATGACTCGCACGCTGATTACGACGGCTGCACTGTTGACCGTGCTCGCTACCCCCGCTTTCGTGGCGGCGAAGCAGGCGCCGCCACAGGGGCCACCGCCTCCCCAATTCGTGTCGCCGGAAGTCCTGCCCGATCAACGGGTGGCATTCCGCGTCTACGCGCCGCAGGCGCGCGCGATCCGCCTGGCGGCAGGAGACATTCCTGGCGTCGGCCGCGAAACGCAGCTGGTGAAAGGCGAGCAGGATGTCTGGGAAGTCAAGCTCGGGCCAATCGACTCCGGCGCCTATCGATACAACTTCAATATCGACGGCGTGGCGACGATCGATCCGCGCAACCCCGCCATCAGCGAGTCGAACAACAACGTGTGGAGCCTGGTGTACGTGCCGGGCTCGGACAAATTCGATACCAAGCCCGTTGCGCGCGGTGCGGTCGCAGAAGTGACCTACCAGTCCACCGCGCTCGGCAAGTATCGGCGAATGCACGTCTACACGCCTCCCGGCTACGAAGCGGGCAGCGGCCGGTATCCGGTCTTCTACCTGTTGCACGGCGCCGGTGATAACGACGATTCGTGGACGTCGGTCGGCCGCGCCGGCTTTATCCTCGACAATCTCATCGCCACGAAACAAGCGCGCCCGATGGTCGTCGTCATGCCCGCGGGTCACACCTCGAGAGGCCCGGGCAGCGCGATCGGCAGGGCGGCGACGGAAGAGTTCGTGACCGACTTCACGACCGCCGTCATGCCCTACGTCGAGAAGCACTATCGCGTGCTCACGGATCGTGCGAATACCGCTATCGCCGGACTGTCGATGGGAGGCGGCCAGACGCTGAACATCGCGGTTCCGCAACTCGAGCGGTTTGCCTACATCGGGGTCTACAGTTCCGGTTTGCTCGGCGCGTTTCCGGCGCCCGAGCCCGCCCCGGGAGCCGCCCCCGCGGCCGCGGCTCCTCCGGCGTCACCGCCGCTGACCGCGGCGGACTTTGAAAAGATGCACGCCGCGAAGCTGGACGACGCCGGTTTGAAGAGGGGTCTGCGACTGTTGTGGTTTGCGACGGGGAAGGAAGACCGTCTCTTGCCGACGACCCAGGCGACCGTCGACCTGTTCAAGAAACATGGCTTCACGCCGGTGTTCAAGGAATCGCCCGGCGGCCACACGTGGATCAACTGGCGCAACTACCTCGTGGAGTTCGCGCCGCAGCTGTTTCAGAACGGAAAAGGCACGTCGTTCTAATTTGCACGGTATGAAGCGCGTCACAGCGGCCATCATTGGAACGGGTTTCATGGGCCGCGTGCACCTGGAAGCGGTGCGCCGGCTTGGCTTCGTTGACGTCGTCGCGGTAGCCGGGAGCGATGCCGCGAAGGCACGATCGCTGGCCGACGCGTTCGGCGTCGGGCACGCCACCGGCGACTATCGGACGGTGCTTGGCAATCCCGGCGTCGACGCGGTGCACATCTGCACGCCGAACGTGCGGCACCATGCGATGGCGGCCGGCGCGCTCGACGCGGGCAAGCACGTCATCTGCGAGAAGCCGCTGGCGATGACCAGCGCCGAGGCCGCCGACCTGGCCGGTCGCGCCTCGGCAAGCGGCCTGCGTACTGCGCTGTGCCACAACCTGCGCTACTACCCGATGGTGCAGCAAATGCGCCGGATGTGCGAGGCCGGCGAGCTCGGCGACATTCTCGTCGCGCAGGGCACCTACTCGCAGGATTGGCTGCTGTTCGAGTCGGACTGGAACTGGCGCGTCGAGGCCAGTGAAGCCGGCCCGCTCCGGGCCATGGGCGACATCGGCACGCACTGGTGCGACATGGTCGAGCACGTCACCGGCCTGCGCATCTCGTCGCTCTGTGCCGATCTCGCCACGTTTCATAAGACACGCAAGCGGCCCACCCAATCCGTTGAGACGTTCGCCGGGAAGTTGGGCACCGCGGCGGTGACGCACGATGTCGCCATCGAGACCGAGGACTTTGGTGCGGTGGTGTTTCGCCTGCAGGACCGCGCGCGCGGCGCCGTCACGATCAGCCAGGTCTCGGCGGGGTGCAAGAACCGGCTGGCGATCGAGATCTACGGCACGAAATCGTCGGTGTCGTGGAACCAGGAGCGGCCCGACGAGCTGTGGCTCGGCCGGCGCGACGGCGGCAATGCGATCATGATCAAAGATCCGTCGTTGCTCGCACCAGCGGCCGCGACCTACGCCGATCTGCCCGGCGGCCACAGTGAAGGGTACGACGACACCTTCAAGCAGTTGTTCCGCCGGTTCTATCAGTCGATCGGCGATCCTGCGGTCGCCACCGAGTACCCGTCGTTCGCCGACGGTCTTCGACAGATGCGGCTGCTCGATGCGGTACGCGAGAGCCACCTGCAGCGCCGTTGGGTTGACGTCGCGCCCCGCTGATGACTTGCGAGCCGTCACCGGTTTTGCTAGCCTCGCACCCGGTTTATTCGGCAACCGGCCGCGTTGTGAATCGCGGCGCAGGCTGTTGCCCGAGGAGGATCTCCAGTGTTGAAAACTCACGGCGCCACCCCCCGCACCGCCGGCGAACCGAACGCGGCCGAGGGTGATCGCGCCGTCGCGATCCGGCCGTTCGAGCCGCAGTTCATGCCGGTGGGCATCCTCACCGCCGCACTCCAGGAACTGACGCCGCGCGACGTACGCGACACCGATCCGGACCGCGCGATCGAAGACTGGATTGCGTTTGCGCACGAGCTCGGCGTCGACACCATCCAGCTGTCGGCGGCGCTCCATCCGACCGAAAACGATGTGCCGGCCGACGCCATGCTGGATCCCGTCGCCAACACCCTGGATTTGCGCCAGCCGTTCGACGCCACCCGGGCCGCCCGCGTTCGGCGCGCGCTCGACGCCGCCGGTGTCGAGCTGTCGGACCTCGGCTACTTCGACAACATGCTGCACCACGACGCCGCGACCCGGCGTCACAAGCATGCGTTCATGATGCGGGTGCTGGACGCGGCGGTGCTGCTTGGCGTGGGCGCCGTCTGCGGCTTCGTGGGCAAGAACTTCTCGCACAGCATGGACGAGAACCTGCGTGATTTCGAGGAGCAGTTCATCCCGCTGCTGCGAGAAGCCAAGGCGCGCGGCCTGACGTATCGGGTCGAGCCCTGCCCGATGCCCGGATGGCATTCGGGCGACAGCTTTCATAACAACCTGGCGTATACGCCCGGCGCCTGGATTGCGCTGCATCGCCTGTGTGAAACGCACGGCGTCGGCGACCAGTTTCGCATCCACTACGACCCGTCGCACGCCATCCTGATGGGACAGGATTCGCGGTCGATCTTTCAATACCTCAAAGACACCGGGTATCAGTTTCTGATCGGCGGCTTTCACGTCAAGGGCCAGG
>JANOZI010000098.1:0-6654 GCA_031429375.1 Acidobacteriota bacterium
ACCCTTTGGCACATTTAGGCACCTTTGGCACCTTTGGCACCGTAGCTCTTTAGGCACTATATTTCCACGTGCCCGATTTTCGATTGATCCCCGCGATTGACACGCTCCGCCAACGCGAGCGGGTGCGGACGATGGAAGCGGCGTTTGGGGCCGCGGCAACGACGGACGCGCTGCGCGCCGGCGCGGAGCGATTGCGCGGCGCCCTGGCATCGGGGCGCGGGCCGTCAGACGCGGAATCGGCAGCCGTCGAGATCGAGCGTGCCGCCGCAGCTGATCTGGAAGTTCGGGCGCGTGGATCGCTGCGACCAGTGATTAATGCAACCGGCGTCATCATCCACACCAACCTCGGGCGCGCGCCGATTGCGGACGCGGCGATCGCGCGGCTGGCCGAGGTGGCGACGGGCTACTCGAACCTCGAATACGACCTCGCCGCGGGCGGACGCGGGTCGCGCAGCGTCCACGCCGAATCGCTCCTCACCGCCCTGACCGGCGCCGAAGCCGCCATCGTCGTCAACAACAATGCCGCGGCGATCCTGTTGATCCTGACGGCGCTCGCCGAGGGCCGCGAGGTCCTGATCTCGCGCGGCGAGCTGGTCGAAATCGGCGGCGGCTTCCGCGTCCCCGACGTGATGCGGCAATCGGGCGCGGTGCTGCGCGAGATCGGCACCACCAACCGGACGCGGGTCACCGACTACACGTCGGCGGTGTCGTCGAACACCGCGATGTTCCTGCGCGTGCACCCCTCGAACTTCCGCATCGAAGGGTTCACCGAACGCCCCTCACTGGCCGACCTGGTGGCCGGGGCGCGCGCGATGATGGTTCCGATCGTCGAAGATCTCGGCAGCGGCTGCCTCATCGCCGGGCTGGCAGACGAGCCGACGGTGAAGGCGTCGATCGAGGCCGGCGTCGACCTGGTGTGCTTCAGCGGCGACAAGATGCTGGGCGGGCCGCAGGCGGGGATCATCGCGGGCGCGAAGGCGCTGGTCGATCGCCTGCGCGCGCATCCGCTGATGCGGGCGCTGCGTGCCGACAAGTTGACGTACGCGATTCTCGAGGCGACGCTGGCGGAATATCTGGCGGGCCGATCGGCGCTGACCGTGCCCGTGCAGCGCATGCTGCACGCCGGCGCGGAAGAGATCGAAGAGCGCGCCCGGCTGCTGGGCGAGCGCCTCGCCGCCGGCGGCTGGACCGTCGCCCTCGTCAGTGGATCGTCGGCGGTCGGCGGCGGCAGCGCGCCAGGGCTGGGGCTGCCGACGGTGCTGCTGGCGATCGAACGCGACGGGCAGTCGGCCGCCGCGACCGAGCAGTGGCTGCGCACGCTCGACCCGCCTGTGATTGCGCGCATCGAGAACGACCGCGTGGTCCTCGACTTGCGCACGGTGCTACCCGCCCAAGACGAGACGCTTGCCTCGCTGGTCACGAAGAACCCCTAGCCACAGAGACTCCGAGACTCAGAGAATTTTTTTTCTAAATTCAGGCGCACGGTGTCAGTTACACATCGTCAAGAGCACGTCGACAAGAGCCCTTTTCGAAATGCATTTCGAAAAGAGTTTCTCTGTGTCTCTGTGTCTCGGTGGCCCGTGTCTCGGTGGCTGATCAGAAGATCGTGCTGATCGAGGCTTGCGCGAATTCGATGACTTTCGCCGGCAGCACGCCGAGATAGAGGACACCGATCAGCGACAGCACCAAACCGACCATCGCCAGCCGGCTGATCGGGGGCGGCACCGGCCGGGCGTCCCGCTCGGTCATGTACATCATCACCACGATGCGCAGGTAGAAGAACACCGAGACCACGCTCGACAGCACGCCGATGATGGCGAGGCCGTAGTAGTCGGAGCCCACCGCGGCGCTGAACACGTACCACTTGGCGATGAAGCCGGCGGTCGGCGGGAACCCCCCGAGCGACAGCAGGAAGAACGTCATCAGCGTCGCCAGGCCCGGGTGGGTGTGCCACAGCCCGGCGTAGTCGCGCAGGTCGTCGTTGGCCCGCTCGCGCGTGCCGAGCAGCGCGATCACGCCGAAGGCGCCGAGGTTGGTGAGCGAATACGCCGCCAGGTAAAACAGGATCGCCGCCTTGCCGGTGTCGCTGCCGGCGCCGCTGCCGGCGACGAGCGCCGTCAGCATGTAGCCGCCGTGCGCGATGCTCGAATACGCCAGCATGCGCTTGAGGCTGGTCTGCGCCACCCCCACCACCGTGCCCAGCACCATCGTCGCCGCCGCAATCACGGCGAGCACCGGCGCCCAGTCGGCCACCATCGGATCGAGCGCGTTGAGAAAGACGCGAACGAACGCGGCCACGGCCGCGGCCTTGACGCCGGTGGACATGAAGCCGGTGACGACCGCCGGCGCGCCCTCGTAGGCGTCGGGCGACCACATGTGGAACGGCACCGCGGCGATCTTGAAGGCGAAGCCGACGATCAGCAGGCCGACGCCGAGCAGGATCAACGGGTTGCCGCTCATCGACTGCGCCGCAATCGCCGAGCTGATGGTGTCGAGGTGCGTGCTGCGTGTCACCCCGTAGAGGAACGCAATGCCGTAGAGGAAGAACGAGCTGGCAAAGGCGCCAAGCAGGAAATACTTGAACGCCGCTTCCGTGCCGGCGGCGTTGTCGCGGCGGATGCCGGTCAGCACGTAGACCCCGATCGACATCGTCTCGAGCGCGAGGAAGATCACCAGCAGGTCGTTGGCCTGCGCCATCAGCATCATGCCGACGATCGAGAACAGCATGATCGCGTAGTACTCGCCCGCGGGCAGCCCGTCGCGCTCGATGGTCTGACTCGAGAAGATGACGGTAATGATGCCGATGACGGCGAGCACCGCCACCACGAACAGCGAGAAGTTGTCGGCCGTGACCACGCCGAAACTGGCCGCGTTGCGGTCCCACAGCGAGGGATTGCCGCCCAGCATCCGCGTCAGGACGCCGGGCCACGGCACCGACGTGATCAGGGCGCCGACCAGCCCGATGATGGCGAGCCCGCCGATCGGCATCTTCTCGCCGCGGTCGCGGAACGCTTCCGCCAGCAGCACCACGAGGCCGGCCAGGGCCACGCAGAGCATCGGGATGACGGCGTCGAATTGACTGCTGATCATCGGGACACCGGAGCGGAAAGGCTCTGAACGGTTCTGAATGGTTCAGAAAGGTTCGGGAGGGCTCGGACCGGTTCAGCAGGGTTCGCCACGCGCACCGGCTGATGCAGCTGCACCCGATCGACGATGCGCTGCACGGCGGGCTCCATGGGCTTCAGGAACACATTCGGGAACACGCCCATCAGGATGGCCGCGGCCGCCAGCGGCCCGATGATCGCCCACTCGCGGAACGACAAGTCCGGCAACCGCTGGTTGTGATCGTTGGTCACGGTGCCGTAAAACACGCGCTGGAACATCCACAGCATGTACACCGCAGAGAGGATCACGCCAAGCGCGGCAATCACGACGAAGCGCGCGTCCCACCGGAACGCGCCGAGCATGATCAGGAACTCGCCGATGAACCCGTTCATGCCGGGCAGGCCGATCGACGACAGCGTGATGATCAAGGCGGCCGCCGTGAACCGCGGCATCACCGTCTTCAGCCCGCCGAACTCGCTGATTAACCGGGTATGCCGCCGATCCGACAGCATGCCGACCAGGCAGAACAGCGCGCCGGTGCTGACGCCGTGCGCGAGCATTTGATACGAGGCGCCGTGCACGCCCTGCGTGTTCATCGCCGTGATGCCCAGCACCACGAAGCCCATGTGGCTCACCGACGAGTACGCCACCAGCTTCTTCATGTCGGGCTGCACCATCGCCACCAGCGCGCCGTAGACGATGGCAATCACCGCCAGCGTCGCGAGCACCGGCGAGAACATCAACGCGGCGTCGGGAAACAGCGGATAGGCAAAGCGGATCAAGCCGTAGCCGCCCATCTTCAGCATCACACCGGCCAGGATCACCGACCCGCCCGTCGGCGCCTGGACGTGCGCGTCGGGCAGCCAGGTATGGAACGGAAACAGCGGCACCTTGATGATGAAGGCGATCGTGAAGGCGAGGAAGAACCAGTACTGCGTGTCGGCCGGAATCTGCAGCTCGTAGAGCTTGAGCAGGTCGAAGCTGTACTCGCCCGTCATGGTCTGGTGGAGCCACGACAGGCCGATGATGGCAATGAGCATCAGGACGCTCCCGGCCATCGTGTAGAGGATGAACTTCACCGCCGCGTAAATGCGCTGGTCGTAGCCCCAGATGCCGATCATGAAGTACATCGGGATCAGTACGAAGTCCCAGAAGATGTAGAACAGGAAGACATCGAGCGCGCAGAACACGCCGATCATCGACGCCTCGAGCAGCAGCATCAGGATCGCGAACTCCTTGACGTGCTTCGCGATGCTGTGCCATCCCGACAGCAGCGCGATCGGCGTCAGGAAGCCGGTCAGCACCAGCAACATCAGGCTGAGGCCGTCGATGCCGACGTAATAGTCGATGCCGAACGTCGGGATCCAGGGATGCCGCTCGACGAACTGGAACGGGGCCGCGGCGGCCGACTGATCGAAGCCCGCCCACAGCGCCAGCGTCACGGCGAAGGTGACGAGCGACACCCCGAGCGCCAGGTTGTTGACCAGCCCGTTCTTCGAACCGTCGCGGTTCGGCACGAGCATCAGCAGCACGGCCCCGATGACGGGCACGGTGATGGCGAGTGAAAGTAACGGCAAGCCGGTCACGTCGTGCTCATCTCCACAGGTAGTAGGCGAGAATGGCGACCGCGCCCATGAAAGTCGATGCCGCGTAGGTCTTGACCGAACCGTTCTGCATCAACCGGAGCACGATGCTCACACCGCTCACGAGGTAACCGGCGCCGTTGACCGCGCCGTCGACCACCTTGACGTCGACGCCGCGCCAGAGGCCCTCTTCCGACACCACTTTGATCGGCTGCACGACGGCCGCGTCGTAAACCTCGTCGACGTAGTACTTGTTGAGCAGCAGCCGGTAGACGCCGGAATACTGCTGCGCCAGCCGCGCGGGAATATCGCGGCGCCTCAGCCACAGGAACGTGGCGAGGCCGATGCCGGCAAACGCGACGAGGGTCGAGACCGCCATCAAGCTCCACTCGAGGCCGGTGTGGTCACCGGTCTCCCCGGCTTCCTCACCCGGCAGGCACTCCGCGACTGCCAGGCCCGCCAGCTCGCCGGTCGTGACCGGCGCCCCGCAGTTGGTGGCCTGGAACGCCGGCTCGAGCCACTCGCCGAGCACGTTGTGCCCCATGGCGTGAGGCAGGCCGATGTAGCCGGCGAGAATCGATCCGGCGGCGAGCACGACCAGCGCGAAGGCCATCGGCGCAGGCGCATCATGGAGGTGCGTACCGTGCGTACTGTGCGAAGGGTGCGTACTGTGCGCGTGTGCCGGTGCCGGTGCCACGTGTGCCGGTGCCGCGTGCGCCGGTGCCGCGTGCCCGTGCGCCCCTACGGCAGGTTCGGCGTGTCCATGATCATGCGCAACCGCGCCGAACCGCTCTTCGCCGTGGAATGTCAGGTGCACGAGCCGGAACATGTAGGTCGCCGTCAGCAGCGAGGTCAGCACGCCGACCACCCAGAGGATCTGGTGGCCGTGCAGGAAGGTCTCGAACAGGATCTCGTCCTTCGAGAAGAACCCGGCAAGGCCGGGCACGCCGGCGATTGCGACCGCGCCGATCACGAACGTCCAATAGGTCAGCGGAATGTGTTTCTTCAGCCCGCCCATGTTGCGGATGTCCTGCTCGCCGTGCAGGGCGTGGATCACCGCGCCCGAGCCGAGGAAGAGCAGGGCCTTGAAGAACGCGTGGGTGTAGAGGTGGAAGATGCCGGCGCCGAACGCGCCGACGCCCATCGCCAGGAACATGTAGCCCAGCTGCGACACGGTCGAATACGCCAGCACGCGCTTGATGTCGTTCTGCACCAGGCCGATCGTGCCGGCGAAGAGCGCCGTCGCGGCGCCAATCACGGCCACGACGGTCATGGTGATCGGCGCATGCTCGAACAGCATCGCGTTTCGGCCAATCATGTAGACGCCGGCGGTGACCATGGTCGCCGCGTGGATCAGCGCCGACACCGGCGTCGGGCCTTCCATCGCGTCGGGCAGCCAGGTGTAGAGCGGAATCTGCGCCGACTTGCCGGTGGCGCCGATGAACAGCAGCAGCGAGATGATCGACAGCACGCCGAACGTGGTTTCGACCGGCATCGTCTTGACCGCCAGCGCCACGGTGGTGAAGTCGAGCGAGCCGAACGTCGTGAACATCAGCAGCGCGCCGAGGATGAACGCGAAGTCGCCGATGCGGTTGACGATGAACGCCTTCTTCGCAGCATCCGACGCCGATTTCTTCTGGTAATAGAAGCCGATCAGCAGGTACGAGCACAGGCCCACGCCCTCCCAGCCGACGAACATCACGAGGACGTTCGAGCCGAGCACCAGCATCAGCATGAAGAAGCAGAACAGGTTCAGGTACGCGAAGAAGCGCGCGTACTCCGGATCGGTCTCTTCGTGCATGTAGGCCTGCGAGTAGATGTGGATCAGCTAGCCGATGCCGGTGATGACGAGGATCATCACCGCCGACAGCGCGTCGAGGCGCAGCGTCAGGGCGATCGACAGGTCCGCCGAGGTGAACCAGGTAAAGAGCGTCTGGTTGACTTGCCGCGACTCGGCCGGCATGTG
>JANOZI010000099.1:0-2359 GCA_031429375.1 Acidobacteriota bacterium
TGGAGTACCGAGACCGAGGCCACCACGCCAGGCGAGGCGCTGTTCTTCGGCCGCGACGGCCGCTTTGACCGCGATCCGGCGCTGGGCCGCGCCATCTTCGAGCTGGCGCGCCGGCACGCCCCGGATCAGCATATTTACGTCGCAGCCGATGACGTGGGCCCCGACCAACGCCGGCAAGTTCTCTTGCGCGTGTTCTGGACGGATGCGCAGCGCCTCGAATACTTCGCCGTGCTCGGCCTGGTCGTGGATCCGTCGACGATGCCGAGCCATCTGTTCGCGGAGCCGCAGCGTACGAAGCTCGACGCGCTGCTGGCCCGCCGCGCCGGGGACGCGCCGCTTCGCCTCCGCGTGACCGACGAGCACGGCCGGCTCGTCTACGGCAACGTGAATGCGGGAACCGTCAGCGGCCGCGTCGCATTCCCGATGTTGTTTTACCCGGCCAACGAAGTGCAGGCGCGCATGTCCGGCAAGGTGGCGCCGCGGCCGTGGGCGATCGAAGTCGGCGCGCCGGAGCTGACCGGCGCCGTCGCGGGCGTCAGCCAGAGTTACTGGCCCACGCTGCTGTCGGTGGCGTTGATGCTCGTCGCGCTGTCGCTGACGGTGCAGGCCCACCGCCGATCCTCGGAACTGGCGGAGATGCAGACGGAATTCGTGGCGCACGTATCGCACCAGTTGAAGACCCCGTTGTCGCTGCTGAGCGCCGCGACCGAAACCCTGCAGATGGACCGGATCCGGTCCCCGGAAAAACTGGCCGAGTACCTCGACACCATTCGCGCCGAGGCGGCCCGCCTGTCGACGCTGGTGCAACGCGTGCTCGAGTTCTCGCGCGTGCAGCAGCAACGCAACTACGAATTCGAGCACGTCGACTTCGGCGCGCTGACGCGCGAAACGGTCGACGCGTTTGCCCATGGCTTGTCGCGCCACCATGTCATGTTCGATGTGCACCTGGACGGGCCCGGACCGTACGTGCGCGCCGACCCCGCTGCGCTGGAACAGGTGCTCGCCAACCTGCTCGACAACGCGGTGAAGTACTCGGGCCCGATCAAAGAGATCACGGTCCGCGTGAGGGCCGAGCGCAGCCTGGCGATTGTCGAGATTGCCGACCGCGGCGTCGGCGTGCCGGTGGCCGATCAAGCGCGCATCTTCGAGCGCTTCTATCGCGCGCCGAGCGCCGCGCATCGGCCGGGCTTCGGCCTGGGCCTGCCGATCGTCCGCGAGCTCGTGCACGCGCACGGCGGACGGGTCAACATGACCAGCGTGCCTGGCGTGGGCAGCACGTTCCGGGTGTCGCTGCCGCGCGTCGCCGCCGCCGCGATTCCGCAACCGTCGCCGGCGCTGGAATCCCCTGAGGCCGCTTCATGAACAAGCTCGCGCCGCATCAAGACGACGCCCGGCACGTCCTGGTGATCGAGGACGAGCCCCAGCTGCGATCGATGTTGACCGACAACCTCGAGTTCGAGGGCTATCACGTGACCGCGGTCGCCTCGGGCGAGGAGGGCCTGGACGCGTTTGCCCGCCAGGCGTTCGCGTTGCTGCTGCTCGACATCATGCTGCCGGGCATGAGCGGTTTCGAGGTCTGCCAGTCGCTGCGCGCGCGCGGCACCCGCGTCCCCATCATCGTGCTGACCGCCCGCACGCACGAGCGCGACCGAGTCAAAGGCCTGGACCTCGGTGCGGACGACTACGTGAGCAAGCCCTTCAGCGTGCGCGAGCTGCTGGCGCGGGTCCGTGCCCAGGTGCGACGCGACGACTGGCATTCCGTGCCCGGCGAGGACTTCTCGTTCGGCGACGTCGTGGTGAAGCCCCAGCAGCGGCTGGTGCTGCGCAAGGGACGGCGGGTCGCGCTGTCGGCCCGCGAATTCGAGCTGCTCCGCTACCTGTTCGCTCATCGCAACGAGGTGGTGAGCCGCGAACAGCTGCTGCGCGATGTCTGGGGTTACAGCCAGTTGTCGGTGACGCGCACGGTCGACAACTATGTCGCGAAACTGCGGACGCAGCTCGAGCCCAAGCCCCACGAGCCCCGCTACATCGTCACCGTGCACGGCACCGGCTATCAGCTTCTCGTGTAGCACGAGGGTTCCACACGAGGGTTTCCGCTTCTCGTATAGCATCGGGGTGATGCCCCATCTGTTCGATCCGCTCGCGATCCGTGCCCTGAGCTTTCCGAATCGCGTGTTCGTCTCGCCGATGTGCGAGTACTCGAGCAGCGACGGCTTTGCCACCGACTGGCACTTCGTGCACCTGGGCAGCCGCGCAGTCGGCGGCGCAGGCCTGGTGTTCACCGAAGCCACGGCGGTGACGCCGGAAGGCCGCATCAGCCCGGAGGATCTCGGCATCTGGAAGGACGATCACGTCGACA
>JANOZI010000100.1:0-1534 GCA_031429375.1 Acidobacteriota bacterium
CCGTACGCGTTGCTCAATCCCTCGCTCGGCAGCGCCACCGGCAATGACGACGGCAAGGGTGCGACCTGCGAGCCGGCCGCGAAGCGCGGGTGGGAGCGCCGCTATCACCACGTGATCTTCGTCGTCGACCGCGCCGGCAAGATGGTGCAATGGTGGCCCCAGCACGACAAGCTCTTCGAGATGCCGTGCGGCCGGGGACCGCACAAGATCAAGATGAGCCCGTACGACCCCGAGAAGCACGTGTGGGTGTTCGACGACCAGCTCCACGTCATCCACAAGTTCACATATGACGGCAAGCTGGTGATGACGCTGGGCACCAAGGGACAGCGCGGCCGCGACGGCGGGCGGCTGTTCGATCGGCCCACCGACATCGCCTGGCTGCCCGACGGGACCTTCTTCATCAGCGACGGCTACGGCGGGACCCGCGTGGCCAAGTTCGACAAAGACGGCAAGTTCCTGAAGGACTGGGGCACGCCGCCCAAGGACGCCAGCAAGCCGGGTCCGAACGAATGGAACACCGTGCACAGCATCGCGATCAGCAACGATCGCCGGCTGTTCATCGTGGACCGCGGCCACCGCCGCATGCAGGTGTTCGACGAGAACGGCAAGTTCCTGGATATGTGGACGACCGGGGTGCGGTCGTCTCCGTATGCGCACTTCATTTCGACGGATCAGTTCATTTGGGTGGCCGACGGCGGCACCATGCGGATGCTCAAGTACGACTTGAACGGCAAGTACCTGTATGGCTGGGGCGGTCCGGGCGGACAGCCCGGGCAGTTCAACGGCCCGCATTCGCTCACCGTCGATCAGGACGGCAACATGTACACCGCGGAGGTCTTCGGCGGACGCGTGCAGAAGTTTCGTCCGAAGGCGAACGCGGATCCGGCCAAGGTGATGGGGCAGGAACTCCGCTATTCGCCAAGAGGCACGAAATAACGCGACTTGGCCGGCGAGGGTGTCGAACACGCCGTCTTGACACTCTCGCTGCACACGCGTAACGTGCGCAGTCAACAGGCCTCTTGAGGCTAGCCCACTTTTCCTGGCGCGCACACCCGATGGTGCTGGCGATCATGGCCACGATCGGCGCGGCCGGGCTGGTGCTGTATTTCCAATACCGCGCCATCACCACGCTCCAATCGCAGACGCAGGTCATCGTCCGCCAAATCAGCGAGCAAGCCGCCGCCGATATCGCCGACGAATTGCGCCGCGCCCTGGCCGGTCCTGTCCTCGACACGCTGACCGCCGTGAGTCAGCCGGACCTGCGCGCGGGCCGCTTCGATCTGGTCGCGCAGCAATACAAGAAAGGCCTCGAAACATACCCGCACGTTGACCGCTTTCTGGCGTGGAGTACCGAGACCGAGGCCACCACGCCAGGCGAGGCGCTGTTCTTCGGCCGCGACGGCCGCTTTGACCGCGATCCGGCGCTGGGCCGCGCCATCTTCGAGCTGGCGCGCCGGCACGCTCCGGATCAGCATATTTACGTGGCCGCCGATGACGTGGGCCCCGACCAACGCCGGCAAGTTCTCTTGCGCGT
>JANOZI010000101.1:0-10317 GCA_031429375.1 Acidobacteriota bacterium
CGTCTTCTTCATTATCGTGCGGTGGCAGGCGCACGCCGAGGATGCGACCACGTCGTTCAGCCTCTTGGACGATCCCTTCGGCCAGCGCACGGCTAATCCTGCGCACGCCAGCAAGAAACGCCCACTGGTCTGCCCAGGGGACAAGTTGGTCATCGAGGAAGACACTGTTGTCTTGCTTGCGTGGACCCTTCTGCAGCGGCAACCGTTAGTCGTCGACCGACATGGTGTTGATCGGCAGTGCGCGCACGCGCACGCGCGAGGGCTCGAATGTGACGATGCTGCCACGTTCCAGTGCGTCGGTAAGTTGCGAGAGATTCGACAGAATCGCGCGCGCAACGGCGTCGGGCTTCCGACTTCCGGGACCGCGAAACTGTATGACCGAGGGCTTCTGCACGTTGCGAGCGGCCAACAGTGTGCCGAAGTCGGTGTCGGCCGAGACAACAATTCGGTCTTCGGTCGCTGCCTTGTCGAAGATGACGATGTCTGGTGCCCTCTGCAGTTCGACTGTGCGAACGTGCAGCGCATCGTGGGCGGCTTCGGTGAGAAGGGTGGCGAGAACCGGCGAGAGAGCGTTGTCGACGAGAAACCTCATTCGCCGGCGGCGAGAGGAAGCACTCGTTCCCGAACAGCCTCTGCAGCGAACAGCAGCGCTTCGCGCACGTCGTCGGCGTCGAGATCGGGATAGAGTGCGAGAATGTCGTGCGTCGTCTGGCCCTCAGCGACGAGAGCGACGATCGTCGCGACCGGGATCCGAAGCCCGCGCAAGCACGGGACTCCTCCCATTTGGCCGGGATTGGTCGTGATTCTCTTGAACTCCATGACGCTCCATTGTAGCCGTTGAGTCCGGGGGTGCGCACCGTGCGGACCGGCGCCGCGGGCTGCGTAAGCCGTGAACAATTTGCTCCCGAATACCAGATTAGCAGCGGGATTTCAAAGGTAGTTAAACCTACGAAGAACCAACGAGAAAGTGCACCTGCAGAACCCTGTTATGCAGTCGTCAAGTCAGTCGACGTCATCGTTGGTGCCGACCAGGAGGTCGATCACACGTCAGCGCAATCAGAAGGAAGTGTTGGCAGAAAACTGGAACAAGATAATGCGCAACGTTGAACTATCAGCGCAGAATTCCAATTGGAGAGGGTGGAATAACAAAACAAAGATAAGCTACAAGTAGTTATTTATCAGTTATTTATGGCGGAGAGGGTGGGATTCGTTCCTGTGGTTCTCTCCCCCATCAACGGTTCAGGCCCGATCGCAATCGCCAGAAACGCCAAATCCACTAGAAACCTGAGTATCAGGTACTAATCAGGGACAGCGCAACTTACTCTCCTTCCCTCCTGAACGCGGTTAGGCCTCGAACCTTACGCCTGTGCAACCGCTCTCCCGCATTATGTGTCTGCCAGTTGGCCCCGTTCGCAGGAGGGCGGCCAAGCGGCTGGCGACCGCGGGCTGGCGCGGTATCATGAAGCCCATGAGTCCGCACGTCTCGATCGACCGTGACGCGGTGTCTGCGTTCTGCCGCCGACACCACATCACGCGGCTGGCCCTGTTCGGCTCCGTCCTTCGGGACGACTTCGGCCCCGATAGCGACGTAGACGTGTTGGTCGAATTTCAGGCGGGCCACGTTCCGGGCCTCAACTTCGTCAGCATCGAGCGCGAGTTCTCCGCACTCCTGCACGGCCGGCGCGTCGACATGGTGACACCGAAGTTCCTGAACTCCCGTATTCGCGAGCAGGTCCTGAGCAGCGCCGAGCCGCTGTATGTCGCCGCGTGATCTGGTCTATGTCGGGCACATGCTCGACATGGCAAAGAAGGCCGTCAGCAAGACCGCCGGTCTCTCGCGCGAGGCGTACGACGCCGACGAGAATCTCCGGCTCGCACTAATACATCTCGTTCAGGTCAGCGGTGAAGCCGGACGCCGCGTGTCCCGCGAGTTCTCCGACGATCACGCCGAGATTCCGTGGGCCTGAAGAGCACCATTTCCAGCCAACGAATGAGCGAAGCCGTTGTCAGCGTTGTTCAGTCGACTGCGCGGGCAACAGTTTGACCACATTCGCTGCAATACCGGCCAGCTCGGCTTGCGCGAGTCCGTCGCGCGCTTGAATGGACATCCCTTCCAGCATGGCCTTGAGCGTTGAAGCAAGGGAGTCGATGTCGGTGTTCCTGGGAAGCTGGCCGTCCTCCACACCTTGCCGGAGTCGCTGGGCGAAGAAGGTCTTGCCAGCGCGACGCATGGACCTGATCGCCTCATAGACCTCTGTGGAATCCGGAGACACATTGATGGCAGCCAGCACCACCAGGCACCCGCAAGGCGCGAGCGGCGAAAGCAGGATTGCCGCCGCCTCCTTGAAGAAAGACTCAATTCCCCGGTACACGTCAGGCTCCTGGCCCATGGCTACCCGGGCGGCGTCCCAGTACTTGCGGTCGTAGAAGTTCACCGCCTCCAGAAAGAGCTTGGCCTTATTGCCAAACGCCGCGTACAGGCTCGGCGGGTTGATGCCCATCGCCGTGCACAGCTCCACGATGGAAGCGGGTTCGTATCCCCGTTGCCAAAACACGTCCAGCGCCTGAGCCAAAGCTTCGTCGCGGTCGAAGCTGCGCGGCCGGCCTTTGATTGGCCTCGGCATCGTGGAAGGTGCAGCGCTTGATTCGTTCATCGAACTCGTCATCAAAAACGTTGACGATATTTGTAGCGATCACTATACAATGAGTTATTCTGTAGCGATTGCTGCGCCAAACGACCACATCGTCCACTACAGGCGCTTTGCCCTTAGGCGGCTTCGGCTTGGTGAATGGTTGAGGCTACCGGCAGCAGCGCCTGATCTGCAGCATTCAATGCTGCGTCCGGCACCCATTGATTCCCCCAACCTCAACCAGGAGCAAGACCATGACCAAACCTACCTACGTTCAAGAATACAAGGCCATTACCGAAGTGCTGAATAAGTACAACGATGGTTGCAAGCAGGCCAACAGCAGCATCATGAAGCCGGCCTTCAGCGATCAGGCGACCATGTTCAGCGTCGGAGCTGACGGAAAGCTCGCAGGCGGTGCAATCCAGAATCTGTTCGACGGCATCGACCGAGACTTCCGCCCGTCGCCTGAAGCCCAGGCCGCCATCGTCCGCATCGAGATCGTCGGGACTGCCGCCAGCGCCCGCATTGACGCCAACGATGTCTCCGGTTTCTGCTTCACTGATTTCTTCCATCTGCTGAAGATCGAAGGCCAGTGGATCGTCATCAGCAAGATCTTTCACCTCCATGTTGCTCCCTGAGAGCCTTTTGAACATTCGTGAAGAGCGGACCGCATCCGCAATCTGGGCTCTTCGTCGATTTGAGTACACGGAATTGAGCTGAGTACCCTGGGCAGCAGGGCGATCCCACATGCGCCGGACCATCAGGTTTTCATCCTCTCTTGATGTGCCAACAGCAAGGGGAGGACCGGTGGGATCGCGGCGCGATTCTAGGTGGCTTCTGGGGTGGGTGGGGTTCCGGTGGTCACTGTCGAGAAATCGAAGCCATTCATGGCCATTAGAATCTGTAAGTTACAGAAACCACATTGCCAAGATTGCCGCGGATGCCAGCGATGCCGCGGCGCCTTGCACCTGGATGCACCACGGAACGGTAGCACCGCAACAAGCCCACCGCCCACGCTCCGGCGGAACTGAGGTCTGTCTATTCGGGCGATGCCAAGTAGCGACCCAGGTCGAGCGCACCGTGGAACACGCCGAGGACTTCGACGTCACGCTTCGCGGTGATCAGGTAGGCGATCCTATAGTGGCCATACAGGAGCACGCGGATTTCTGGCCGCTGGCGATAGCGATAGCCGATCTCAGGGAAACGTCAGCCGGATCTCGGCTCGCTCATGGATGGCGAGGACGGTGCGGAGCGCGGCCTCTTCGTTGTCCGCGGCGATGTAGTCGTAGATGTCCTGCAGCCAGCCGCCTGGCTTCGGCCGTCCAGACTACTTGCGCCACGACTCGAGAGTCCGCCGCATCTCCTCGTGGCTGATCGTGCGTCCAGCCTGCGAATCCGCCAAACCCCGCTCGACCATCGCGGCGAAGGCGAGCTCCTTGATGATCTCTTCGAAGGAGCTGTCGTCCGGCTGCTCGTCGATCACGCGCCGCAGCTGATCTTTCGGCGTGGCCGATGTGCTCATGCCCCGATTGTAGCGCCGCGGCCGATCTGAGCGACACCTGAATCGGCTGCGCCAGCGTTGTCTGGGCGAACGCCGCCGATGTCACGGGTGCCGCTGGCCGGCGGAGGGCGGCGATCGTCCAAAGAAGGTGGAGTGTCCTGTAAGGTTTGGAGCGCAATATCGCGATTTCGCTGCTGTTAAAGGGCGTTGACTTGGCAAACGTTTCCATCTTGTTGGGCCATAGTTCGATCCAGGTTACCGAGCGCCACTACTCCCCTTGGGTAAAGGCTCGGCAGGAGCAGCTCGAAGCCGACGTCAGACTCACATGGGCGCCGACACAGCCTCGCGATCGCAAGAAGCCCGCAGCGACTTCGGGTGAGAAGCCCAAACGGCGCCGGCCAGGATCTCGATCGCCATCTGTCCACTGACCCGAAAGTGCTGGACTTCGGTCTCGCGAAAGCGTGCGCGCCCGACTCCGGGAGCGCGGCCGCCACGAGCTTCGTCAGCTTCATCCCCTTGTTCTGCGGAGTGGCAGTCAGCTCCATCCGTGTTGCAACTCATTCTGTGATCCCCATCGCGCGGAAGCATTTCCAGCTGCCGTCCGGGAGCTTCTTGAGCACCGCGAGCACCGTGCCACGAACCTGCGTCGGCTCGCCACCCGGCGATGCGACAAACGAAGCGGTGAAGTAACGCCACTCGACTGCCCCTCCATCCCATATCGTCAAGTCTTTGGTTTCCGGAACGAAGGTCAACACCTTGAGGGGGCTAGCCGTCGAGCGATCGTTGGCCTCACGGATAGCCTGCCTGCCGACATGTGCCGGCGTGTCTAGGCCGAAACGAACGGCGTCATCGGTCCACAGAGCCGCCATCGCAACCGCATCTCGCGCTACGGTCGCGGCGACGTCCTGCCATTTGAGCTTCTCGATGGCGGCCCGGTCCGCATCGTGGCCTCTGTCGCTTCCAGTCGACGCGGCCGGTCCCTGAACCACTTGCCCTGCTAACGGGGTCATCGCGCCGGCAACGCCGGCAACTGGGGTCCCCATCCCGCGGAAGCATTTCCAGCTGCCGTCCGGGAGCTTCTTGAGCACCCAGAGCCTTGCGCCACGAATCTGCTTCGGCTCGCCAGTCGGCGATTCGACATACGACCCAGTGAAGTAACCCCACTCGACTGCCCAGCCGTCCCAGATCGTCAAGTCTTTGGTTTCCGAAACGAGGGTCAACACCTTGAGACCTGGGCGAGCCGTCCAGCGTTCGTTGCTCTCTCGGATAGCTTGCTTGCCGACTTCTGCCGGCTGGCCTGGGACGAGACGAATGGCGTCATCGGTCCACAGATCCGTCAGCGCAGCAGGATCTCGCGACAACGTTGCGGCGATGTCCTGCTGGTGGAGCTTCTCGATGGCAGCCCGGTCCACATCGCGGCCCCCCCTGTCGTTTGCAACCGACGCGAGGGGGTTCTGAACCACTTGCTCTGACGCGGTCAACGCGCCGACAACTACAACTACAGCAACTGAAAACACTCTCATACTCCACCAACTCCACCTCAGCTCGCTAGGTGTCCGGTAGTCCGCAGAGCTAACACCTTCTCCTCGCATCCTAACGGTCGAGTCGTTCCCAGGCCGTACTCTGCTTAAACGTTCGCAACTGCGCATCGATGCCCGTGTTTGTTGCACTGAGAGCGCGGCCATCCGGCGACACAACCATGAGGCTTTCGCCGACGATCGACCCGTCGGGCCGAGTCACCTTGGCGTGCAGCGTTTTTGCATCCGGCAGGGTGGCGACGACGATCAACTCTGGAAGCTCAGGCACTGGACGCTGCTGGCCGTCAGTGATGAAATGTTGCGGCTTCTCAGCAATCTTCTTCCCCTCGCCGTTGACGCCTTCCGCCCTCATCACGTAGTGGCCCTCGGACTCGAGTTCGAATACCATCGTCGCCTCGGAAGGACGGTGGTTCGCGTCGAACGTTGACTTTGCAGGCACGAGCTTCCACGCACCGACGAACGAGCCTGAGTGTTGTGACATTTCGACATCCCCTTCGCTAACAGATGTAGCGGACTCAAGACACGGGTTGGAGCCGCATCCGCGCCAGACGCTGATTAAACCGTGGGTCTCCTCGCAGGCTGTCCCACTGAGGTGCCACTGCGAGATGGACCAACCCGGGATCCCGCGCGTCGATCGCCCGATCCAAATGCTCGAAGGCTGCGTCGAGCTCGCCGGCTTCGGCATGCAGGACGGCAAGGACCAACGCCGCATTACCACGGCCGGCCTCTCTCGGCGCGTGTTTGAGAATGCAGCGCGTCATCTCCTGATAACCGCCTGCCTCGTAGACCTCTTTGATCTCGGCGTGGACACGCTTCATCACCGCGAGCGTCGCTTCGGGAGTCTCGAGCAATTCCGCACGGGTGAGATCGTCCTTCAACATTCGTTCAACATCGCCTGTTTTGAAGTACGCTGCCCCGCGCAACTCCCGCGCGAACAGGTTCGTCGGATCGCGATCGAGTACCTTGGTCACCCACGTAATCGTGTCGTCGTAGCGCCGCCGGTTCCAGAACGACACGGCGATCAGGTTGAGCGTCAGCGCGGACGTCGGGTCGCGCTCGAGCGCCTGCTGTTTGAGTTGGAGTCCTCGATCGAGGCGGCCGAGCGCTTCCATCAAGCCGCCGTAGTGCAGATACGCTTCAGGATGATTTGGATTGATGTCGAGAGCGCGCTGGAAACTGCGTTCGGCTCCGATCCAATCCCATTCGCTGAAAAACAGCACTTGTCCCAGGGCCACCTGTGCGTCTGCGCACGCGTCGTCCATCGCGAGCGCGCGAAGAGCCGCCGCCTTGGCCTCGGCGAACGCCTCGCGCTGAGGCACGTCACGAGTGATCGCTTGCGCGCACAGCGCGAGCGCGAGACCCGCGTGTGCCGCAGCGTATGTCGGGTCGAGCTCCCTGGCGGCCTGAAACGTGGACACGGCATGCCGCAGTTCGAAGAATGATCCGGAGAGGAGATGAGCCCGGCCCCGGCCGACCAGCTCGTACGCTTCCAATGGACGTGCGGCGTCGCGGCTTGTCGGATCGTTGCCGATGGTCGATTTTGTCGCGGCGATTCCGGTGTCGATCAGCCGCCTGAGCTCGCGCAGGTCGGTCAACAGATCGCGCGCTGACTGGTAGCGGCGCTCGAGAGTCTTCTCGAGGCATCGCAAGGTAATCCGCTCCAGCTCGAAGGGGATGTCGTGATTCATCATGGTGATCGATTCTGGGGGCGCATGAAGGATTCGATCGATCATCTCGGCTCGCGTTGCACCCGTGAACGGGAGCCGCCCTGTCGCCATTTCGTAAAGTACCACTCCGAGGCTGAAGAGGTCGCTGCGACAATCCACCTCGCGGCCGACAATCTGCTCCGGGCTCATGTGCGCCGCCGACCCAATCACGCTCCCGACCCCAGTCTGTCCGTCGGCCCTCCACTCGCCCGTGATGGCCGCTTCCTCGCTCCGCAGCATCTTCGCGATACCGAAGTCGAGAACCTTCACCTGTCCGCGTGGCGTCAGCATCAAGTTGGCGGGTTTGATGTCTCGGTGCGTGATGCCTTTCGAATGAGCAGCGTCCAACGCGTCGGCGACCTGTACGGCGATGTCGATCACATCGCCGACGGCCAGTGCCCGTCCCGCGATCTTCGTTGCGAGCGTCTGACCTTCGACGTGCTCCATCACGATGAACCGGATGCCGTCGCTCTCGCCGACATCATGAATGATCGCGACATTCGCATGATTCAGCGCCGACGCGGCCTTCGCCTCACGAGTAAAGCGCTGCATCCGGTCGGGGTCGGACGCCAGATCAGCAGGTAGAATCTTCAGCGCCACCGTCCGGTCTAGTCGCGGGTCCTGGGCGAGAAACACTTCTCCCATGCCCCCAGCGCCCAAGAACGACACAATGTGGTAGTGACTGAGCACACGGCCGACGAGGGTGGTTTCGTGATCCTCTCCCGGGACGCTCGCAGTAACTTCCAACGCAGGCATTTCCATAAACGACTCGGCCTCTTCTTCGTAAGCCAGAAGCGACTGCACCTCGCGTCGCAACGTCTCGTCACCAGCACAGATCTCCTCCAGGAAGACGCTGCGCTCGCTCGCGGCTCGGTCGAGAGCCGCCTGGTGAACCCGTTTCACCGTCGCCCATCGCTCCATGAATCACATCACCTGGCATGCGGCCGAACCGTTGAAACCCCTTGCTGAAATCCCGCGGCCGGTCTAGATTGTGAGACCGTACTTATAAAGGCGTCATTCGGCTGGGAAAACTGTCATGCCGCTAAGTTCGCCGACGGACGTCACTGAGCTTCTCCGTGCCTGGAGCAACGGCGACGGTTCGGCCCTTGAGAGGCTCGTTCCGCTGGTCTACCAGGAGCTCCGCAGCCTCGCACAGCGCTACATGCGCCAGGAACGCGCGGATCATACCCTCCAGGCAACATCGCTCGTCAATGAGGCTTATTTACGACTGATCGACGTGAATCGGATCCAGTGGCAGAGCCGTGCGCACTTCATTGCAGTTGCGGCGCAGACGATGAGGCGGATCCTGGTGGAGTTTGCCAGACGGCGGCATCGCCAAAAACGTGGCGGCGACGTGGTGCTGGTCGCACTCGATGAATCGCAGGACATTGGTCACGACAAGGGCGCCGACCTCGTCGCGCTGAGCGATGCGCTCACGGCGCTCACGTCGTTCGACGCTCGCATGGGCCAGGTGGTGGAACTCCGTTTCTTTGGTGGCCTTAGTGTCGAAGAAACAGCCGATGTCTTACATGTCTCACCCGAAACGGTCATGCGGGATTGGAAGACCGCCAAGGCTTGGTTACTCCGAGAGCTCAGTCAAGGGAACCCCGAGAACAGGCGCGCCGACCGTAGCTGATGGCAACGAGATCCAGCGTGAGCGAAGCACCCTTTTGGGCACGATCGCGATCCACGCCCATCAAGACTCTCGGTTGGCTTTGAATTTGACCGGCAAATGAGGCCGGTTTTCTACGCGCCGTTTCAATCCCAATGTTTATTACTAGCTCTGCTCTGGTACCCTGTGAATTACGATGAGGACCACGAAACCGAGGCTCACGAAGGCCCACATCCTAAGGGCGCTCAAGAAGAACGACGAGTTGCTTAAGCAGTACTCCGTTCGGCGAATTGGGCTGTTTGGCTCATACGCCCGCGGGAAGCAGACGCCAACCAGCGACATCGACTTCATCGTGGAGTTCGAAAGGCCAACCTACGACAATTTCTACGGGCTTTGCGTTTCGCTGGAGAGACTGTTCAAGCGAAAAGTAGAAGTGCTCACGCCGGACGCAATCGACAGCATCAGAGTTGATGAAGTCGCAAGGAGCATCCGCGAGAGCGTGGTCTATGTCTAAGCGCGGAACGATTCCTGCGCTTAAGGACATTCTCGAAGCAGGTGGACGAATCGAGCGGTATGTGGGCTCGATGACTGAATCTGAGTTTCTGGGGAACACTGAAAAGCAAGACGCTGTCATTCGCAACTTGGAGATCATCGGAGAGGCTGCGCGAAATTTGCCGGCGGAATTCAAGCAGCGTCATTCTCAAGTTCACTGGGCGTCAATAGCTGGCATGCGCGATCGGCTGATTCACCAATACTTCGGCGTGAATTGGAGCATCCTGTGGGACGTCGTCCAGAACAAGATCCCTGAGCTCAGGACAAACGTTGAGCAGATTCTTCAGGACGAAGAGGGTGTGAAGTAGATATCGCATTCATTCTTGTCACTGCGAACATCTGTCCTCGCGTTTTTGCTTTAATCATCCTCGAGAAGTGAACACTCGAATCTGCGCTACGGTCTAGTCGGCCGACCGAGGCGATAATAATCGCTTCATGAAGCAGCCAGTCGTCCGGGAGCACCACCGCCGCCTCAAGGAAGTCTTCAAGACCGACAACCCCCAGATGATGGCGCGCGTGATTCGCCTCTGCGTCCTCTTCGAAGATCTGCGGATCGAATACCACGGAGCCATCTCCCAGGTTGAGATTCCGCGCCTGGACACCGCCGGCAAGAACTACCGCCAGTTCTACTTCATCCGCCGATCGCTCGTGAGCATGATCGAGTTCTCCGGGGCACTGTCTCGGCTGAACAGTCTCGATAGTTGGGAAAGGGCGATTCGTTCCCCGACGAACCGGCGCCCATCAAGCATTTCGCTGCGATTCTGATAAAGCAGGTGAA
>JANOZI010000102.1:0-3080 GCA_031429375.1 Acidobacteriota bacterium
TGCGGTGCTACCGTTCCGTGGTGCATCCAGGTGCAAGGCGCCGCGGCATCGCTGGCATCCGCGGCAATCTTGGCAATGTGGTTTCTGTAACTTACAGATTCTAATGGCCATGAACCTCGGTGGACATCTGAAAACCGGCCACTGATCGACACTTCAAAACCGGCCACCACGGACGTGGCGACCGAGACCTGTTAGTCGATCCTGTTCTCCTCTTCCGTTCTTTTCTTCCGCGCTCCTTCCTTCGAGATTATCGGCGGTGGGAATGTGGGAATCTCGCGCTCGTCGCGAGATTTCCAAGGCACGGTGGAAACCGGTCTTGGGTTTCCACGGTGCCGGCATTTCCACGGCCGCGGGGGATGGTGGCCCCCACCCCGGTGCCCGCTCGTGCGTCCTGGGGCCTCTGGTGCAGCCGAGCTTCGGCGTCGGTCATGTGTACTGCGTCACGGCCTCGGCGCGCAAGTCGGTCTGGACCTTGGTGCGCCAGCTCCGAGGTCCGCATTTGAGGACGTGCGCGTGATGGAGCAGACGATCGAGGAGCGCGGTGACGGCGGCCGTGTCGCCAAGGAGTTTCCCCCAGTCGTCCACCGGTCGGTTTGAGGTCAAGAGTGTGGCCGCGCGTTCGTAGCGGCGCATGATAATTTCCAGGAGATCTTCGGCGGCCGTGTGCGGCAGCTTCCGCATGCCCAGATCGTCGATGATGAGGAGCGGCACGGCCGCGAGATCGGCGAGATACATCTTGCGAGCGCCGTCGAGCGTGGCGTCGGCCAGCTCCTCGAGGAGCGTGTGCGCTTCGCGATAGATGACGCGATAGCCCTGCTGGATGCCCGCGCGGCCGATGGCTTGGGCCAGATGACTTTTCCCCGTCCCTGGGGGGCCGAGAAAGAGCGCATCTTCCCGTTGCGCGATGAAGCGGCCGGTCGCCAGCTCGTGGATCAGCGCTCGGTTCATCTTCTTATTGAAATCGAAATCGAAGGTGTCGAGCGAGCGATCGGGATCGCGAAAGCGCGCGAGTTTATGGCGCCGCTCGAGCAGGCGGTCTTGGCGCCGCAGGAGCTCGTCGGAGACGAGCATCGAGACGAGATCGATGGGCGTGACCTTCTCCGTCTGCGCTTGGCGGAGTCGGGTTTCCAGGACGGCGGCCATGCCGGAGAGGCGGAGTTGGCGGAGCGCGCGATCGAGCTCGACGAGGTTCATAGCGGGTCTCCTGTTTTGCGATCGATGAGATCGCGATAGAGGGTGAGCTGACGAATGAGCGGGTCGACTTGGCGGAGGGTCAGGGGCACGGGCGGCCGGCGTTCGACGTACTTCCGCAGGAAGCGATAGGTCGGCACGCCGATCTCGAGCGCGGCTTTGGCGGCATCGTCGACGACGGCCAGGCCGTGTTTCTTCGCGAGCGCGAGGACGCCGAGGATGCGCCGGATGCCCGGCACGCCGTCGTGCTGGTGGATGTGCGCGCACACCGTGCCGATGGACGGGCCAGCCGAGGTCGCCCGCGCGAGCAGCGCCAGCGTCGAGGACGGCGTACGCGCGGGGCGGTCCTCGTCGTGGATCCGATACCAGCCGCGGCGGGTGCGCAGGTGCTCCCGCAGGAGCTGGCCGGTCGTCGGCGACAGCAGGCGGACGTGGAGATCGTTCCACTGCACCTGGACGCGCTGGCCGAGCCACCCGGGCGGCGCGAAGTAATACGCGCCCTCGACTTCGACGCAGCCATTGAGATGGACGGTGCGATCACCGAAGCGGTAATAACGAAACGGTTCGACGGGGAGCGGGCCGAGCGCCGGTCGTTCCTCGGCAAACATCGCGGCGACCTGGCGCTTCGTGGTGCCGTGGATGCGCGTGTCGGCCCAGTGCGCCTCCCAGCGATCCAAGTACGCTTGCGCCGCGTCGAGCGTCTCGAAGCGCAAACCCTTCAACGGCGTCTTCTGCGCGTGGCCGACGCCGGCTTCGACTTTCCCTTTGCGATCGGGATCGCCCACGCGGCACGGCAAGGCCACGACGCCGTAGTGGGCGAGCACGTCGCGATAGAGCGGATTGATCGCGGGATCGTAGATGTCCGGCGTGAGCACGCCCTCGCCCAAGTTGTCGAGCACGATGACCTTGACCGTACCGCCCAATCGGCGAAACGCCCGCTCGTGCAACTCGGCCCAGATCTGCGCGCTCGATCGCCACGTCAGCAGGCGCACGCACTTGCGCGAGCAGCCCAGCGTGAGCACAAAGAGGCGCACGCGACGATATTTGCCGGTGGTCGCGTCGCGGACCATCGGCCCATCGCCGCCGTAATCGACCTGGCCCTCCTCGCCAGGTGCCGTAGTGATCACGACCCGTGCCTCGGCCGGCGTGGCGCCGCGCAGCGTCACGACGAACCGGCGGACACTCGCGTACCGCGCGGCGAAGCCGTGATCATCGACGAGGTCCTGCCAGATCGCCATCGCGTTCCGGCCACGCCCCAGCGCCTCGGCAATCAGCTCGCGATACGGCTCACAGGCGCTCGCGCTCGGCGCGCGGGTCGGCCGGGATGGTGGCGTGGGGTCGGTCGACACCTCCTCAGGACTGGCCGGTTTGGGCGGGCCGGAGTCGGTGGACACCTCCGGCGTGGTGGCCGGTTTTGAAGGACCCGGGTCGGTGGACACCCCCGATGTGGTGGCCGGTTTTGGCGGCCACACGCCGGGTCGGCCGCCGCGATCGCGCACCGGGATCCCAGCCGCCTTCAGATAGGCGCTCGCCGTCTCGCGGCGGACCGTAGTGGCCTGCTCGATGCGGCGCAGCGACCATCCCAGTCGGCCCAGCGCCAGTACTTGCTGCTGCTTGTTGTCGCCCAAGACGTTGCTCATGCCAGCGTAGGAACATCGGTTCCTCGCCCGCGTCAACGTCTCGGTCAGCTACGCGTGGTGGCCGGTTTTCAGGTGTCGATCAATGGCCGGTTTTGGGTGTCCACCGAGGCCGATCGCTCGTGAGCATGATCGAGTTCTCCGGGGCACTGTCTCGGCTGAACAGTCTCGATAGTTGGGAAAGGGCGATTCGTTCCCCGACGAACCGGCGCCCATCAAGCATTTCGCTGCGATTCTGATAAAGCAGGTGAA
>JANOZI010000103.1:0-4891 GCA_031429375.1 Acidobacteriota bacterium
TGGTGGGCGATGAGCGCGATATCTTCAGGACGCGTGCGGAGCGGGGGCATTTCGAGCGGAATGACGTTGAGCCGATAGAACAGGTCTTCACGGAACTTACCGTCGCCGACCATCTTCGGCAGATCGCGATTGGTCGCGGCAATGACGCGGATGTCCGCAGCTGACTCGTCGGTGCCGCCGACCCGGCGATATTTTCGTTCCTGCAACACCCGCAGCAGCTTGACCTGCATCGGCGGCGTCATTTCGCCGATCTCGTCGAGAAATACGGTGCCGCCATTGGCGGCTTCGATCAGCCCTTTCTTGTCTTTGTCGGCGCCGGTGAAGGCGCCACGCACGTGCCCAAAGAGCTCCGACTCGAGCAGCGCCTCTGGCATCGCGCCGCAGTTCACGGCCACGAACGGCCGGTCGCGCCGCAGTGACAGCTGGTGAATCGCGCGCGCCACCAGCTCCTTGCCAGTGCCCGACTCGCCCGAGATCAACACCGTGCTGTTGGTGCGGCACACCGTCTCCACCAGGCGGAAGACCTCGACCATCACCGTGCTGCGGCCGATGATGCCGGCAAAACCCTGGCTCGCGCTGGTTTCGCGCAGCACGACGTTCTCGTGGCGCAGCCGCCGCGCTTCGAGCAGCTGGCGCACCTGCATCGTGACCAGGTTGACGTCGCGGAACGGCTTTTCGAACAGCGCTCCGGCGCCAAGCTCGCGCGCGTCTTTCCATTCCACCGAGTCGCGCGTCCAGTGCGCGGTCATCATCAGCACGATCGCGTCGGGCGCCAGCTCGCGGACCGCCCGCAGCAACTGCACGCCGTCCAGTTTCGGCATGCGGATGTCGGTCAGCACCACGTCGAGATATTCCCGCGTCACGGTGTCCCGGGCCACCGCGCCGTCTGCGGCGGTCAGCACTTCGAACCCGTCGCGCTGGAACAGCAGGCGCATCCACTCGCGCATCGACTGCTCGTCGTCGACGATCAGGATGCGCGGCCGTTCAGACACGCCGTGCTCGGCTCCCGGATCCCGGCCTGACCTGAGCGAGTCCGCAGGACGAGTCGATGGGAGCCCGGCGGCCGGCGTGCCCTGAGCGACGCGCCGGCTGTCCGGCGCGGAGTCGATGGGCCTGCCCTGAGCGACGCGCCGGTTTTCCGGCGCGGAGTCGATGGGTTTCTTCATGACGCCTGGCGTGCCGCCACATCCCGCGGCGCGGGGAATGAGACCCGAAACACCGTGCCGCCGGTGGCGCGCGGGTGCACGTCGATTTGGCCGCCGTAGTCCGTGACGATGCGATGGACGATGGCCAGCCCGAGGCCGGTGCCCTTGCCGAACGAGCCGCGGAACGGCTGGAAGATGGCGTCGACTTCCTCGGGCGCGATGCCGACACCCTCGTCTTCGACGACCAGCACGGTCCACCGCTCGCCGGCGCGCTCTTCGGCGGCGGCGGCAAGCGTGAGCGTACCGCCGTCGGGCATCGCCCGCAAGCCGTTGGTGGCGAGGTTCCACATGATCTGGCGGATTTGCCCCTCGTCGGCGTCAACCATCACGGGCGCGCTGGCCTGGCGCACCTGGATGGTGTGACGCTCTTCGACTTCGGTGCTGTTGCGCAGCAGCAGCACCGTCTCCTGCACCATCTGGCGCAGGTCCAGGCGCTGGACCTGGAAGCGCTGCGGCCGGGCGTACGCCAGAAACGACTTGATGGTCTGGTTGAGCCGCTCGGACTCGCGCAACACGATGTCCATCAGCTGTGCCTGCTCGCCCGAGAGCGGCAGCTCCTGCTTGAGCATCTGCATCGAGCCCGACATCGACGCGAGCGGGTTGCGGATCTCGTGCGCGATGCCGGCGGCCATTTCGCCGACCGCGGCCAGGCGCTGCTGCAGGCGCGCGCTCTGCTCGAACCGCTTGATGTCGGTGACGTCCTGGAAGGTGTAGAGATGGCCGCGCGAGCCGTCGGGCAGCGGCAGCGCCGCCACGCTGAGTCCGATGTCGATCGTCTTGCCGTCGGAGCGCCGGTACTGGGTGTCGAGACGCTTGCTGCGCACGCGCGACAGATCCTCCGAAATGCTCGACGCAAAGACCGCCGGCAGCTGCATGACCTCGGCCGCGGGTTGTCCGATCGGCAGCGGGCCGCCCTCCCGCCCGGTGATGAGCATCGCCGAGCGGTTGAACGTGACAATGCGGTTCTGGGCGTCGGTCGTGGCCAGCCCGCTCGTCAGGTTGTCGAGCACGTACTGGTTGAACGCCTGCAGGTCGGCGATCTCTTCGGTGGCCTGTTCGAGCTGCACTTCGCCGACGCGCGCGCGCTCGGCGAGCGAGCCGCTGAGAATCGCCACGGCGAAGAAGCCGAACACGTTGAGACCGACGGTGTACTGCGCGACGTTGGCCGGCGGCAAATCGAACGGCAGGTCGAGCGCGAACGGCAGGCTGAGGTTGCCGGTCGCGTACAAATACTGCGCCAGCACCACGCCGACGAACAGGATCGTGCTGAACGAGGCGAGGAGCAGGCCGCCGCGGCGCGACTGCACGGAGCTGGCCGCCACGATCGGCAGAATGAAGAGGATGGTGAAGAGGCTCTGGACGCCGCCGGTCAGAAAGACCGCCGCCGAGACGATGACGGCGTCGATGCCGAAGTGCACGTCGGTGAGCCACGGGTAGCGCTCGACGACCCGCAGCGACCCGATGAACGCGAGACTCACCGCATAGGTGAGGCCGATCAGGAAGAAGAACGGGCTGATCGGCCACGCCCCCGGCTCGCGCAGCTGCACCACCACGGCCGACCCGAGGAGCACGGTCGCGACCACCAGGCGGATCGCGATGTGCGCCGCCAGCCGCTGCCGCAGCGTCCTCGCCGCCATCTACGTGAGCTTGCTGATCAAGTCGAAGATCGGCATGTACATCGCGATGACGATGCCGCCGACGGCGCCGCCCAGGAACGCGATCATCAGCGGTTCGAGCAGCGTGAGCAATCCCTCGACCGCGACGTCGACTTCTTCCTCGTAGAAGTCGGCGATCTTGCTCAGCATGGTGTCGAGCGCGCCGGTCGCCTCACCGACGCTGATCATCTGCACGACCATGCCGGGGAACACGCCGGTTTCCTTCAGCGGCGCCGCGATCGTGTCGCCGCCCTCGATGCTCTTCCGGGTCTTTTGAATCGCGTCCTCGATGATGGCGTTGCCCGAGGTCTTGGCCGTGATGTCGAGGCCGTCCAGAATCGGCACGCCCGACGCCATCAGCGTCGACAGCGTGCGGCAGAACCGGGCGACGGCGATCTTGCGCAGGATCGGCCCGAGGATCGGCACCTTCAGCGTGATGGCGTCGATCACGCGGCGGCCCTTCTCAGTGGCGTAGTAGGTGCGCAGCGCCCAGCCGATCGCGAAGAAGCCGACGATCAGGAACGGCATGAAGCGCACCAGGTTGTTGCTGAGCGAAATCACGATCCGCGTCGGCAAGGGCAATTCGGCGCCGAGCCCCGCGAACAACGACGCGAACGTCGGAATCACCTTCCACAAGATCACGCCGATCACGACGCAGGCGATCACAATGACGGCGATCGGATAAATCATCGCCGACTGCACCTGGCTCTTCAGCTTGACGGCCTTTTCGATGTAGACCGCCAGGCGCTTGAGAATCGTGTCGAGAATACCGCCCGCCTCGCCGGCGGCGATCATGTTGCAGAACAGCGAGTCGAAGCACTTCGGGTGCCGCTTCATCGCCTCGGCCAGCGACATGCCGCCCTCGACGTCCGCGCGCGTCGCCAGGATGACCTGCGCGAAGTACTTGTGATCTTCCTGGTTGCCCAGAATGTCGAGGCACTGCACCAGCGGCAGGCCGGCGTCGATCATCACCGAGAACTGGCGCGTGAATACCGCCAGGTTCTTGGCCGGCACGCCGCGCGCCTTGAGCTTCTTGACCTCGGCCACCGCGCTGGTCTTGGCCTGCGCCGGCTGGATTCGCGTGACCGAGATCTGCTCGCGCCGCAAGGCGGCGACCACGGCATCCATGGTGTCGCCCATGCGCTCACCGGAAACGTTCTCGCCTGTGCGCGTGCGTCCTGAAAAAGCAAAAGTCGCCATAATTTTTCAATCTCCGATATCAGTCCATGCGATCGTCGATTGGGGAGCGGTCACTCACGGTGTTACGATCCCGGCCGCATCGGCGGCCGGCCGGCTGCGCCACCGGCTCCGCCGGGACGGCCCATGCCGGCCCCGGCCACGACGCCGGCGCCGCGGTTAATCATTTCCTGCAGCTCTTCGCGATTCGACGACGCCATGATCGCCGTCTCGAGCGTGATCATGCGGCGGAAGTGCAGCGTCGCCAGCGACTGGTTCATCGTCTGCATGCCGAGCTTTTCCTGGCCGGTCTGCATCGCCGAGTAAATCTGGTGCACCTTGTCTTCGCGGATCAGGTTGCGGATGCCGGGCGTCGGCACCAGGATTTCGAGCGACACGACGCGGCCCTTGCCGTCGGTGCGCGGCAGCAGCGCCTGACAGACGATGCCCTCGATCACCAGCGACAGCTGGGTGCGGATCTGCGACTGCTGGTGCGAGGGAAAGACGTCGATGATGCGGTTAATCGTGGACGACGCCGAGTTGGTGTGCAGCGTACCGAACGTGAGGTGGCCCGTCTCGGCGATGCGCAGCGCCGATTCGACGGTTTCGAGGTCGCGCATTTCGCCGATCAGCACCACGTCGGGGTCTTCGCGCAGCGCGGCGCGCAGCGCGGCGGTGAAGCTGTGCGTGTCGCTGTGCAGCTCGCGCGGGTTGATCAGGCATTTCTTGTGCTGGTGCAGGTACTCGATCGGGTCCTCGACGGTGAGGATGTGGCCGTGCCGCTCGGCGTTGATCTTGTCGATCATCGCCGCCAGCGTGGTCGATTTTCCGCTGCCGGTCGGGCCGGTCACGAGC
>JANOZI010000104.1:0-1721 GCA_031429375.1 Acidobacteriota bacterium
GCCTGCGCGCCCTTGAACACGAACGAGCCGGTCGGATACTGCTTGCCGGCGACGGTGAACGGCACGGTGGCGCGATGCGCGGTCAAGCCGGCCTTGATCATAATGTTGACGAACTTGGTGGCGGTCAGGAAGTCGCCCTCGCTGGCCGAGAGGATGTAGCCGCGCGGGTCGCGATACTCGGGCTTGTGCACGATCGCGTAGTACTTGTCGGGCACCGTGGCGATGCGCCCGCCCGAGACCATGCGCGAGTCGGTGCCGCCCTCGACCTTGATGTCTTTCGCGATCGCATCTTTCACTTCAGCGATGCGGCGCGGATAGATCGTCCAGTTGTCGGTGGTGCCGCGCTTGATGCTGTTGCGGCCCGCCAGGTAGATGTTGTAGAGCAGGCTTTCGCGGTAGCGCTGCGCGAAGTCGAGCACCGCGTAGTTGGCGGTGATCGAGTAGTCGATCGACTGGCGGAAGTGCCAGACCTGCGGCGTGATCGGGAACGGCAGGTCGCCGCGCGCGATCACGCGGTCGGGCACGAAGCCGATCGTCTCGGGCGTCGGGTTGCCGATGCTCTCGGTCAGCAGGCCGACCTGGTTGTGGAAGTAGGCCATGGTGCGGAGGCCGCCGTTCCACCACGTCGAGTAGTTGGAGCCGGAACGGGTCGTCACGCCGGGCTTGCCTTCCGCGTCGAAGCGGGTGTGCATGGCGGCGCCCACCTGGTCGAGCGTGTTCACCACGATCGGGTCGAAGACATAGTTGAAGGGATCGCGGAAAGGCGGCGAGAACATTACAGTGCCGGTGGGTCCGGTCTGGTGATGGTTGTACATGATCTGCGGGAACCACTCGCGATACAGAATCCGGTTCATGTTGGTGGATTCGGGCTGGTTCATCATGTAGAAGTCGCGGTTGTTGTCGTGGCCGACGTACTTCTGGTAGAGCCGCGGTAACTGGTTGGTGCTGCGATCTTTTTCGTTCGGCTTGCGCATGTACCAGTCAGAGACCAGCTCCATGCCGTCCGGATTCGCATGCGTCGCGAGGATGATCACGTCCTTCAGGATGCGCTGCGTCTCTTCGTCGTTCTTGCTGACGAACTGGTAGATGGTCTCGATCAGCTGCTGCGCGCCCAGCACTTCGCTAGCGTGCAGGCCGCCGTCGATCCAGATCACGGCCTTGCCTTCCTTGGCCAGCGCCTTGGCCTGCTCGTCGGTCAGGCCCTCGGCCTGCGACAGCCGGCGCGAGATCTCCTTGTAGCGATCGAGCTTCTTGAAGTTCTCAGACGCCGTGATGATCGTCATCAACTGGTCGCGTCCCTCGGCAGTCTTGCCGATCGACTGCACGACCATGCGGTCGGATTCCTTGTCGAGCAGCTGCACGTACTCCGCGAACTTCGTGTAGTTCGGCAGCACGTAGTCGGCGCCGATCGGGTGGCCGAAGAACTTCTCGGGCGCGGTCAGCTTCGGGGCGGCGACCTTGGTCGGGGTCTGCGCGAACAGCGTCGCGGCGGCGATGGCCACGATGGCCGCGCTGGCGGTGGCAAACAGGGAACGGCGGTGAGTGGGGCGCATGGACAGGGACCTCAAGCCAAGAACTGTAGCGCAGATTCTGCGGTGCGCCGGGGCGCGGTCGCGTGCAGAGTCGGCCAGATGCGCCTCATCGCTCGTGCGTTGGACGACCGTGCCCGTCCAGCAGGACGTACGCAGATATTGCACCGGTCGGATATGTCTCCGTGACAG
>JANOZI010000105.1:0-7465 GCA_031429375.1 Acidobacteriota bacterium
TGTTGCCGCCGTTGGTGATCGTGCCGAAACAACCCCCGGCCCCCACGCTATTGGCCACGATGGTGTTGCGCAGCGTCACACCGGCAGGGTTGTCGTTGCGAATGCTGGCGCCGAGGCCGCCGGTCGCGCCGTTACCGGAGAACGTACTGTTGGTAATGGTCGCCGTGCCACCAGTATAAACGCCGCCTCCGTAGCCGTTGTTCGCGCGGTTGCCGGAGAAGGTGCTGTTGGCAACGGTCAAGGTCCCGCTGGTGTTGTTAATGGCGCCGCCGAGGCCACTGTCCGCAATGTTGCCGGAGAAGGTGCTGTTCGTAACGGTCAATGTGCCGATGTTGTAAATGCCGCCGCCGTAGCCCCCGGTGGCATTACCATTCGCGATCGTCAAATTATTGAGGGTGAGCGAATTGTCAGCATTCACCTGCATCACGCGCACGGCGTTATTACCGCTGATCGTCACCGTTTGCCCCGTGCCATCCACCGTCAGAGCGCCGCCTCCGACGGTGATGTCGGGCAGCTGCGAGCCAAGGATAATCGTGCCGCTGACGCCGAAGGTGATGGTGTCTGCGCCTGCAGCAGCATTGGCATTGATGATCGACTGTCGCAAGGATCCTGTGCCGCTATCATTCAGGTTGGTCACCGTGAATTGCGCCGCGTGCGCGGGGGGCGCGGGAGTGAACAAGCTGAGGACCAGCGCGACCAGGGACCGCCGGGCGCCGCTCTTCAGCAGCATTCCGGCACGACGGATTGCTGGACTGCCGTCGGTAGCCGCTGCGAAAGAGCCGAGAGGCATACCGTCACCTTTTACTTAAACCGTGGGTTTCGCTGTACGTTAGTGAACAGGACTTCTTCGAGGGGAATGGTCGGGATGCCGAGATTCGAACTCGGGACCTCCTGCACCCCAAGCAGGCGCGCTACCAGGCTACGCTACATCCCGTTGAGACTCTGGACAAACCTGAAGGTTTGTCCCCACAGATTATTTCTTCTTGGCCGACTTCGCCACTGTCTTTTTCTTCGCGCCGGTTGGCGCCACCAGCTGCAATTCCCCGGCATCTGCCGCGTCTTTCGACAATAACTGCAGGATCGATTGCAACCCCGACCTGACATGTCGCAGGCGATCCCGCACGCGATCGCCCAGCAGGTCTTCCATCTGCACGCCCGCGCCGTTGCCCCGGCCGCCGTCTTCGTCGAGCCGCTTGCGCGCGCCCGACAGCGTGAGCCCCTCGTCGAACACCAGCCGCTTGATGCGCAGCACGAGATCGACATCCGCCCGCCGATAGAGCCGCGGGCCGCCGCCGGCAGGGACCTGGCCGATCTGCGGAAACTCCGCCTCCCACGACCGCAACACGTACGGCTGCACCTGCACCACTTCGCAGACTTCCGCTGCTCTGAAAAGCTCGCGTTTGGGCGCAGCCATCAGAAGGAGTTTACACGACCGACTGTGATGAGGTCAGCGGCGCCCCGCACGTTTCGGCCGCCGCTTCTCGACTTTACGCGCGGGTTTCTTCCCTTCGACGCGCGACGGTCGGGCGTTGCCCGACCGTTGCTCGCTCAGGACGGGGCGGCCTGTCTTCGGCTTATCCCAGCTGTGTGTCTTCCCGTCTGGCGCCCGGCGGCCGGCGCCCGAAGCCCGATCGGTCTTAGGTTTATCCCAACTCTTTGCCGGCGGCTTGAACCCCGCTTTGCGCGCAGCCTTGTAGGCGGCCTTCTCGCGCGCGCGCTTGGTCGGCGGCGAGCCCGGTCCCTTCTTGACCGGCGACTGCCGATCGGGCGCGCGCTCGCCGGCCGTGCGGCGCCGCTCGCCACGCTCGTCGGTGCGCCCGCGCATCTGGATGCGGATCGGATTGCCGAAGAAGCCGTAGGCTTCGCGCAGGCGATTCTGCAGGAACCGTTCGTACGAAAAATGTAGCTTGGTGACGGTATTGGTAAAGAGCACGAACGTCGGCGGCGCCACGCTCGTCTGCGACGCGTACATGACGCGCACGTTGCGATGGCCCGCAGTGACCGGCGGCGCGCTCGTGGTGATCTTTTCGATGAAGCGATTGAGCTCGCCCGTCCCGACCCGCGCGCGTCCGGCGGTGGACACCTTGTCGACGACCTCGAGCAGCTTCGGCGTGCGCTCGCCGGTGACCGCCGAAATGTGGAGGATCGGCGCGAAGTCCAGGAACTTCAGCTGGTAACGCAGGTTCTCGTCGAACTTCTTCGCGGCATCGGGTCCCTGCTCTTTCATCAGGTCCCACTTGTTCGCCGCGATGATGATGCCGCGTCCGGCCTCCTGCGCCGCGCCCGCGATCGCGCCGTCCTGATCGGTGGGCCCCAGGGTGGCATCGATCACCAGCACGACGACATCAGCGCGCTCGATGGCGCGCTTGGCGAGCAGCACGCTGACGCTTTCCACCTGGCCGGACTTCGACACCTTGCCCGGACGGCGGATGCCCGCGGTGTCGACGATGCGGAACTGGCGGCGGTGCCACATCAGGAGAGAATCCACCGAGTCTCGCGTGGTGCCGGGAACCTCCGACACGATCATCCGCTCTTCGCGCAACAGCCGGTTGACGAGCGACGACTTGCCCGCGTTGGGGCGGCCGACGATGGCGATCGCCACTTCCCTGTCGTCGGGATCAGGGGCCCCGGCTTCGCGGTCGGAGGCCGCGTCCGGCTCCGCCGAAGCTTCGGCCGACGAGTCGGCGCGGTCGGGGCCCTGACGCGGGAGTTTCTCGACGATCGCGTCCAGCAGTTCGCCGACGTTGTGCCCGTGCTCGGCGCTGATCTCGAAGACCGGATCGAAGCCCATGCGATACAACTCGAGCGCGCCGGCGCGGGCGCGGCGGTCGTCGGTCTTGTTGATCGCCAGAATGGCCGGGACCCCGGCCGAGCGCACCGCTTCGGCAATGTCCTGATCGCCCGGAATGAGACCCTCGCGGCCGTCGACCACGAAGACGATGAGGTCGGCCTGCTTCAACGCCCGGTGGCCCCTCGCGACCACCAACTCGTGGAGCGGGTCTTCGCTGTGTCCGAACAAGCCTCCGGTGTCGGTCAGATCGAAGTGCGTCCGTCCCCAGGTCACGGGATGGGTAATGACATCGCGGGTGGTGCCGGCAATGGCGGTGACGATCGAATGCCGGGCGCCACTCAACCGATTGAAGAGAGTCGACTTACCAACATTAGGGCGACCGACCAGCACGACCTGCGGTTTGCGTGGCTGCGACACAATTCCTTCTATCTTACAGTGTCACAAGGGCTTGCGGCGTGCGGGGCGGCGCCGGTGTGCACACCGCTGCAGATAAATACATAGAGACAAAGCACTTATCCGTTTGACAGCGTAAGTGCCCTGATTTAAACTAGTTACACAGATCAAGGGGACGGCCGCAGCGCATGATCAAGGTCGACATCGTGAACGAGGTCTCTCGGGTGGCAGACGTCACCAAGGTGAAGGCCGAGCTGGCGGTTGATGCCGTCTTCGAAGCGATGCGTCACTCGATGCAACGCGGCGAACGTATTGAGCTGCGTGGCTTTGGCGTGTTTCAGGTGAAGCCCCGAAAACGCGGCATCGGCCGCAATCCCCGCACCGGCAAGGAAGTGCGGATCCCGCCCGGCCGGACGATTCGGTTCAAGCCCGGCAAAGAGCTCCAGAACATCGGGTAGATTCGTAAGACGTGCATCCGCCTTCCGGGCCTGGAGTCCCGTCGCCTTCCCCGGAAGACGGCGAACCCGCTCCGTATGACGTTCCGCCGCCGCCGCCGACGCCCCGCCGCGATCGGGTGTGGCTGCATTACGTCCTGTTCCTGTTGACCCTCGTTTCCACCACCTTGACCGGGGCGGAAAATTTTCTTGGGTTCTCGCTCGACTTCAACCAGATCAGCCAGTTGCTTGCGCTGCCGGAAGCCGAACGGCTCGCCCGGATGGCGCCGCTCGTGTCAACGCCGGCGTACTACCTGAACGGGCTTTGGTACAGCCTCACGGTGCTGGCGATTCTCGGCTGCCACGAGATGGGCCATTACTACGCGAGCCTGCGCTACGGCGTCGATGTGACGCGCCCGTTCTTCATTCCGGCGCCGCCGTTTTTTCTGGCGGGCACATTCGGTGCGTTCATCCGCATTCGCTCGCGAATTCCGACGAAGATCGCGCTGTTCGACATCGGCATTGCCGGTCCGATCGCCGGCTTCCTGGTCGCGGCGCCTGCCCTCTTCATCGGCCTGGCGATGTCTCGCATCGTCAAGCTGCCGGACGATCCGTCGCCGCTGAACCTGGTCGAGCTCGGCGAGCCGCTGCTGTTCCAGTTTGCGGCGTGGCTGACGATCGGTCCGGTGGCCGACGGCTACACGATCAGCATGCACCCGGTGGCGTTCGCGGCCTGGTTCGGCCTGCTGGCCACGGCGCTGAACCTGTTTCCGATCAGCCAGTTGGACGGCGGGCATATCTGCTACGCCGTGCTCGGGCGCAAGTCGACGTGGGTCACGTACCTGATGATCGCCGTCGCGATCGGCCTGACGTTTTTTTCGCTCAGCTGGGTGGCGTGGACGGTGCTGCTGGTGATCATGATCCTGATCCTCGGCCCCCATCACCCGCCGACGTTCGACGAGCACGAGCCGCTCGATCGGGGGCGACTGATCCTGGCGGGCATCGCATTGCTCATGCTGCTGGTCTGCTTCACGCCCGCGCCAATCGGCGCCTTCGTCGGACGCTAATGCATCACGCGGAAACACAGAAGCACGGAAACACAGAAGCTCTTTTTTTCTAAAGGCAAACGCAAAGAAAAGCGTTTTCTGTGGTTCTGTGTGTCCGTGATTCTGTGTGGTGAATTGTCAGCTATAGCATCGACAGGGGATCGACATCGACCGAGAGTCGCCGCGACAGTTCGGGCTTTCTCGCGAGTGCGAGTTGCAATGCTTCGCGCATCGCCTTCCGGCTCGTCCCCTTCAGGAAGAACTGCGCGCGGTGCTCGCCGCGCAGCTTGGTGAGCGGTGCGGGCGCGGGGCCGAGAATCACGTAGCCCTGGCCGCCGCGCGCGGCGTCGGCGAATTCCCTCGCGCCGTCGATCGCCTCGGCAAACGTGCGGCCGCGCACCACGACGTTGACCATGGCGACCTGCGGCGGATAGCGCATGGTGCGCCGGTACTCCACTTCCTTGTCGTAGAACGCGCGGTAGTCCTGCCGGGTCGCCAGCCGGATGCTGTAGTGCTCCGGCACGAGCGACTGGATGATGGCCTGGCCGGGGCGCTCGCCTCGCCCGGCGCGGCCGGAGACCTGCGTGAGTAACTGGAAGGTGCGCTCGGCCGCCCGGAAATCGGCGAGGCCGAGGCCGACGTCCGCGGAAATCACGCCGACCAGCGTGACTTCGGGAAAGTCATGGCCCTTGGCGATCATCTGCGTGCCGATCAGGATGTCGATGTCGCGCTTCGCGACGCGCTCCAGCACCTCGACCAGGCTGCCCTTCCGCCGGACGGTGTCGCGATCGAGGCGCGCCACCCGCGCGCTGGGGAACGCGGCGCGAATGTCGGACTCGACGCGCTCGGTGCCGAAGCCGACCCGTTCCATGTAAGGCGCGGCACACTGTTCACACGCCTGTGGCACAGGCTTACTGAAATTGCAGTAATGACAACGGCCAGTCCAGCCTGTCGGCCCACTTGTCCTGAGCGAGGGGGACTCCGCGTGCGGAGTCACCCGAGTCGAAGGACGTGTGTGAACCGTCAGCGAGACGCTGCAGTTCGGGCAATCGAGGCTCGACCCGCATTGCCGGCAGAACACCGCGCTGGCAAAGCCGCGGCGGTTGAGGAGAATCAGTGACTGCTCGCGCTGGTCGAGGCGCGCCTGTATCGCGGCACGAAGCGGCTTGCTGATCACGACCTCGACGCCTTCCTCGGCGATCTCGTCGCGCATGTTGACGATCTGCACCTCGGCCAGCGGCCGATCGAGCACGCGCCGATCGAGCGTGACGAGCGTGTAGCGTCCGGCCTGCGCGTTGGCATACGACTCGAGCGTCGGCGTCGCCGAGCCGAGCACCACCAGCGCGCCGGCCGACTGCGCGCGCATGATCGCAACATCGCGGCCGTGATAGCGCGGCGTCTCGTCCTGCTTGTACGACGTGTCGTGTTCCTCGTCTACGATGATCAGGCCGGGCTCGTCGAGCGGCGCGAACACCGCCGAGCGCGTGCCAATCACGACGTCCACGTCGCCGCGGCGAATGCGGTGCCATTGATCGTGGCGCTCGCCGTCCGACAGGCCGCTGTGCTGGATCGCCACCGCCGCGCCGAACCTGGCGCGGAACAGCGCCGCCACCTGCGGCGTGAGCGCGATCTCCGGGACCAGCATGAGGACGCCGCGGCCGCTGGTGCGGACCGCATCGGCCAGCCGCATATAGAGCTCGGTCTTGCCGCTCCCCGTTACGCCGTGCAGCAGCGCGACATGGAATGCCCTGGCGGCGGCGAGCGGCAGCAGTTGAGCCATCGCCGCCTGCTGCTCCAGCGTGAGCGTGCGCGCGGCGAGCGGCGCGGACGCCGACACGGCGTGCGGAAACGGATCTCTATCGATCCGCTCGGTTCGAATGGCGACCAGCCCCAGCGTTTTCAGCCGCGCGAGCGTGGCCGCCGGTATGCCGCGCTCAGACAGTCCGGCGACCGGCAGGCCGTTCGGCGCGCCGGCCAGGGCGAGCACGGCCTCACGCTGGCGGGTCGCCAATTTTCGTGGGGACAACCCTTCCACCTTCGCCCCATGGGCTACGGTGGACAAGTCCTTGTCCGCCGACTTGTCCGCCGTAGCGGGTAGCGCGGAGGTGGAAGCGCCCGGAGCGAAGGTGGAAGGCTTGTCCTGGTGAGGGACCTCCCGATCGGCGTCGTTGGTGCAGCGCGGGGTGTTCGACAGCCGATCCGCCGCGTCGAGCCCGGCCGCCGTCAGTTGCGCGATGCGGACCGTCTTGAACGAATCGACGCGCGCGGTGAGGCCATGCGGCGGCAACGCCGCGGCGAGCGCGGCGCCTGGACCCGCCAGGTAATAGCTCGACACCCACTCGGTGAGCGCGATCACCGCCGATGGCACGAACGCCGCCTCGTCCAGCACCTCGCGGATGTCGCGGATCTCGAAGGTGCGATCGAAATTCGCCGCTTCGCCAATCACCACGCCCGTCAGCGTGCGCTTGCCCAGCGGCACGACCACGCGCGCGCCGCGCACGGGCACGCGCTGATCGGCGGGCACGCGATACGTGAGCAAGCCGAGCGCGGGCACCGGCACCGCGACAGACACGAGCCGATCGATCACGGCAACCTGAGGCAGATGCATCGCACGGAAACACGGAAGCACTGAAACACAGAGAATCGCTCAGCGAACTTCCAACAGAATGTCTGTGTTTCCGCCTGCCCCGAGCTTTGTCGAGGGGTGTTTCGGTGTTTCTGTGTGAGGCATTTTCGGTCCTAGTCTTCGTTTAGAAGAATCGAGCGGACCTTCTTCATGTCCTCCCACACCTCGCGCTTGG
>JANOZI010000106.1:0-2424 GCA_031429375.1 Acidobacteriota bacterium
CTTCGGTTGCGAGACTTCCTCCATGCTTTGCAGCCCGACATCGTTCACACCTTCCTGCTCACGGGCAGCGTGTACGGGCGATTCGCGGCCATGATGGCGCGCGTTCCGATCGTGATCGGCACCGAGGTCAATATTTACGAGCGGAAACAACTCGCACATCGCCTTGCCGAGCGCTGGCTGATGCGCGGCACCGATGCCGTGATCGCCTCCGCGGAATCGGTGCGCGACTTCTACGTGAAGCAGGTCGATGCGGATCCGGACAAGGTCCGCGTGATCTACAACGCGGTTGACTGGTCGCAGCTCGACACCAGCATGGGCCGCGATCAGATGCGCGCCGAATTCAACATTCCGGCGGCCGCGCCGCTGGCGGGCATCATCGCGCGGTTGACCGAGCAGAAGGCCCATCACGTCCTGTTCGACGCGATGGCCCAGCACGCCGACCTCGCGGCGCTCCACCTCTTGGTGATCGGCGACGGCGAGCTGCGCGGCGAGCTGGAACGCCGCGTCGCCGCGCTCGGCCTCGAGCCGCGCGTGCACTTTGCGGGCGCGCGGCGCGACCTCGGCAACGTGCTCGCGGCCATCGACGTGTTCGTGATGCCGTCGCTGTGGGAAGGCTTGCCGCTGTCGCTCGTGCTCGCGATGGGCGCCGGCCTTCCGGCGATCGCCACGCGGGTCGCCGGCATTCCGGAAGTGATCGAGCACGACGTGAGCGGTCTGCTGGTGCCGCCTGGCGACAAGGATCAGCTGAGCGCCGCCCTGGCGCGCGTCATCGGCGACGCCGCGTTACGGGCGCGCCTGGGTGAGGCCGCGCGCGCGTTCGTGCGCCCGCGCTTCGGCGTCGATCGGTACGTCGCCTCGATCACCGATCTCTACAGCGACCTGCTGGCCGCGAAGGGAATGGCGTGACGCTCGGCATCCTGTATCACATGCGGTTCTGGCGCGCCGCCGACGGCAGCCTGTGGGAAGCCGAGGGCTCGTTTGCGCGCTACGTGGATTCGCTGGCGCCGTACTTCGACGAAGTCCTGCTCTCGGTGCCGGTGTTCGACCAGCCGCAGTTGGCGGGATCGCGCGTGCGCGCCTCGAACGTGCGGCTGTCGCCGCTCCCGTATTTCCCTGGCCCGCGGCAGTTCTACCCGATGCTGCCGCGTATGCACGGCCGGCTCAAGGCCTGGGTGGAGCAGTGCGACATCGTGCATCTGCGGATCCCGACACCGGCGGCGATCTTCGCGTTCCGCATCGCCCGGGCCCGCCGCAAGCCCGTGTTCCTGCTGGTGGTCGGCGATTACGCGGCGCTGCTGCCGCACTTGCAGTATCAAGGCGTGAAGAAGACGCTCTTCGGCGCTTACGTGCGCTTCGAGGAGTGGGCGCTCCGCCACATGACCGCTCGCGCGTTGACGTTCGTCAACGGCGCCGCGCTGCGCCAGAAGCACGAGGCCCAGGGCGCGCGCGTGTTCGAGACCAGGACCACCACGCTCAGCCTCGCCGACATCGCATCCAGGGAAGACACCTGCGGCGCCGGCCGGATCCGGCTGTTGACGGTGAGCCGGATCGATCCGCGTAAAGGCCTTCGCGTGCTGCCGGCGGCGGTCGCCGAACTGGTGAAGGGCGGTTACGACGTCAGCCTCGACGTGATCGGACCGACGATTGGATTGATCGGAGACGACGAGCGCGATGCGATTCGCGCGGAGGCGGCGAGGCTCGGAGTGGCGGACCGCGTGACCCTCACCGGTCCGGTCGCGCTCGATCGGTTGATCAGCCTCTACCGCGATTACGACGTGTTCGTGCTGCCGACGCGGCCAGGCGAAGGGATTCCGCGTGTGTTGATGGAGGCGATGGCCAACGGCACGCCCGTGGTCACGACCAACGTGTCTGGCATTGGCAGCCTCGTCACGCACGAACAGAACGGCCTCCTGATCGACGAGCCATCGGCGTCGGCTGTGGCGGGTGCGATCACGGAACTGATCACGCAGCCGGAGCTGCGCCGCAAGGTGATCCAGGGCGGATATGCCACGGCGCGCGCGCACACGCTGGAGCGGCAGGCCGCCGAGATGATGGCAACGGTTTCTGCGGAACTGTCCGTGCCGCTGGCCCAACCTACGTAGCGGCGGGTCTTCAGACCCGCCCGATAGGCGGGACTAAAGTCCCGCCTCTACACCGATGACACGGAGACGTTTGGTGAAATGCAAGATTTCCGCGAAGCGTGGATTGACTTTTTGAAAAACTTCTCTGTGTTCTCTGTGTCCTCCGTGGTTAACGTGGACACTGTGGCGTGAAGATCTGTTTCATCATCCCGTCGCTCTCCGGCGGCGGCGCCGAACGAGTGGCGGTGACGGTGCTGAGCGCGCTCGACGGTGCGCGGCACGAGCGCATGCTGTTTCTCTTCAACGGCGCGGACGGCGTCTATTTCGACCGCATCGCGCCCGG
>JANOZI010000107.1:0-5105 GCA_031429375.1 Acidobacteriota bacterium
CTTGAAGGCGGTGTCGAGCTTGGTGCCCTGGCGTCCGTACACGGTAAGAGCGTTGCCGAGGAAGAGATCCGCGACCGCCGGCTCGCCGGTCAGCACCACGACCGTCTTGCCCGCCACCTTGCTGCCGGCATAGTCATCCCACTGGTATTCGGGGGCCACCACACCGTAGCCGACGAAGACCACGTCGGAATTGCGGACCTGGATCACAGGGTCGGGCAGGTTGGACCACACCACGAAGTCGCGCGCGCCGACCATGGAGACATCCTTGCCGCCGCTACGAATACTGATCTCGCCGCGGGAGCGGGTGCCGATCAACGGCACCGCCTGCACGAAGCCGCCCTTCGGCGTTCCGGGCTGGAGGCCGATCGCTTTGATCTGCGACAGGATGTACGCGACGCTTTTTTCTTCGCCGGGCGTGCCGGGAAAACGCCCGGTGTAGGCGTCGGACGACAGCTCCTGAATATGACGCAGCAGATTGCCGGGCACAATCGTCTCGGCCGCTGCTCGCAGTTCGGGCAGCGGTGAGGTTTGCGCCGACAGTGCGCTGGCGATCAGACACAGAATTCCGGCAGTCCACCGCTTCATCTAATTAAAGAGAAGCATATCCGCTACTTGAAGAGAAGCACATCGTCGAACCACACCGTCCCACTGGCGCCAGACAGGAAGAGTTGCAGGCGGCCGGAGACCGCGTTTGCGGGAGTGACCATGGCGGAACGGCTGATTTTCTGCCAGTCAGCCGTGCCAACCAGTCCGGTCACCAGGACCGTGGTGGTCACTGCGGCGCCCGTGCTGTCGAGCCACAGCAGCAGCACGCGCACGCCGTTTCCGCCGGCCACGCCCGAGGTCTTGATCCAGACTTCGGCGGTGTAGCTGGTGTTGGGTTGAACGGTCACACGAGGGCTGTTCTGGATCATGGCCTCGCCCACGGTGGTGCGCACCATCTTCGCGGAGTTCACGCCGCTGTGACGTATCGTGGCGTCGATCGAGCCCTGGCCCGGGAACACCCACTGCGTGGTGCCCGACTCGAAGCCCGGATTGTTGAACACGTTGACGACACCGTTAGAGACGGTGACGGCGATCGACGCGACCGTCGTGAGGCCCGACGAATCCGTCGCGCGCGCCCTGATGGTGTGGCTGCCGTTGCTCAACGTCGACGTGTTGAGTGAGAACGACCACGACGCGAGACCAGACGCGGCGCTGTAGGCGGCTGCGTCGACCTGTACTTCGACGAGCGATAGCGCGACATTATCGGACGCGGTACCGGTCACCGAGACCGTGCCGGTTACCGTCGCGCCAGGGGTAGGTGTGGAAATCGACACCGAAGGCGGCGTCGTGTCCTGAGGCGGCGCCGAATTGTCGACCACGACGCCGATCGAAGCGGACTGCTGGTTGCCCGCCAAGTCCGTGGCCCTGACCGTGATGGTGTGCGGACCGTCAGGCAACGACTGTGTAGACAGGGCGTAGGTCCAATTTGAAAGGCCCGTGGCCGGTGCGAAGACGCCGGCGTCGATCTTGATCTCCACACGGTCGAGGCCGCCACTGTCACTGGCCGTTCCGGCGACGTTCACCTGGCCCGACACCGTGGCGTTGGCCGCGGGCGCGGTGATGGCGACCGACGGCGCGGTCGTATCGGGCCCGGCGGGGCCGGTATCGAACGCCGCCACCATTTCGCGGTACGGATTGGAGCCTTCGGTCCAGAGCAAGGCGATGCGATTGTTGCGCGGCTGAGGATCGCCGGCAATGTAAGCACGAGTGTGTGCGCCGGCATCCGTCCCCGGCACCGTGGCCCACGGCGTCCAGAAGCCGCCGGCTCCGTTGAATTGCGTGACGAGGATCGAGTTGGCCGCGTCCGTGTTGATCACAAACAGCCAGATGTTCACGCCGTCGGTGGCGCCGAACAAACCCGCGCCACCCTTGAAGGCCTGACCGGACGCAAACAGTGGCGGCTGAGGAGCGAGCGGCGACCAGTTGTTACCCGCGACATTGTAGGAGGCGCCGTCCAGGCCGGAACCGTTGGCGCTCTTGCGGAACGCGTAGATGGTGGTCGAGCTCAACCGCACGACCGCCCAGTCGTTCTGGTTGATGATCGCGTTGGAGCCGAAGACGCTGCCGTCGCCGGGGCCCTGGCCGCCGACGGGAACCCCGGTCCACGAACCGTTGGTGTTGGATCGCTTGTAGCCCAGGTTGTTCAGGTTGGGCTCCGACGGCGACCCCGCAGGAACGCAGTTGAAACCGCAGGACGGCCCACCGCCGTTGTCGTAGACCGCCAGCATCACGTTGGTGTCAAGCGCCGCAAACGCCAGGGCGTTGCTCGCGTGAATCATGCTGTTGTCGATCACCGCCACCGCGGAGAAACCCGAGGTCCATGCCGCGCCCGTGTCGGCGTTGGTGGACTTTCTCACGTTCGCATCCACTTCCTGCTGAAGGATGGTCCCGCCCGAATGAATGAACTTGCCGCTGGACACACCGAGGGCGGTGTTCCGAGGCAGGGTCCAGGTCGCGGCTCCCTCGACGTGATTGTTCCAGGTCTCCCAGGTCATGGTGGCGGCCGACAAACGACCACGGATGTGACCCACCGTGCCGTCCTGGCCGTCGAACGCCATCGCGATTTCGGCGTGGATGGTGTCCTGGCCGGCGTTGTTCAGATAGGCCACCGACAAGGCCCGCCCGCTGCCCATGAACTGGCTGCTGCTGTTGGCAGTGGCGGTCGGGCTGCCAGGCCCCGCGGTCCATGTCGCGGTTCTTAGGTCCGGTCCCGACGAGAAGTACGACTTGATGATGCGGTTGCCTGCGGAATCGGCGGTGGAGGTGAGTGTGAACAGCCACCAGACGCGGGAGTTTTCAGCGTAGACCAGGTGACCCTGCGCGGAATGGCCGGTCGCATCGCTGAACGAGCCGGCGATCTGGCTGCCGACCTCGATCGGCAACGTGGCCGTCGCCGTGGTAAAGGTGCCGTCACTCGACACGGCGAGATTGCCCGCCGCATCGCGCGAGCGCACGCGGTAGGTGTACAGCGTGCCAGGACTCAGGTCGTTCAATTGCATGCTGTGCGAGACGGTCGCGGTTCCATCCAGCACGTTAAGCGTCCCCGAAGAAGCCGACGAGTACTCGACCTGGGAATTGGACGCTTCGTTGGTAGTCCAGTTCACGGTCGCCCCGGTGGCGGTAATCCCTGTCACAGCCACGTTCGAAATCACCGGCGCCGTGCGATCAACCGTGATGCCGACCGAAGCGCTTCGCGTGTTGGCGCTCGTGTCGGTGGCCCTGGCGGTGATCGTGTGGGGGCCACTGGAAAGTGCTGACGTATCCAGGTTGTAGGTCCAGTTCTGCAGCCCGGACGCGGCGGTGAATGGGCCGGCATCGACCCGGACTTCGACTGAAAGCAGGCCGGTCTCATCAGCCGCGGTGCCCGAGACCACGACCACGCCCGTCACGGCGGCGCCGTCGGACGGCGCGAGGATCGACAACGACGGGGCGATGGTGTCGGCGGCAGGGGCAGCCGTAGTGAACGACGCATCGGCGGAGATGGCGACGTTGCCGGCCGCGTCCTTCGAGTAAACGCGATAGTGATACGTCGTGTTTGGAGTCAGACCGGAAACCAACACGCTGTGATTGAGGACCGGGGCGGCTTGCAACGCCGAGAAGCTTCCATACGACGCAGTGAGGCCGTACTCGGCGCGCGAGTCCGACAGTTCGTTCGTCTGCCAGCCGATGCTGGCCTGGCTCGCGGTGATCGCGGAGGCATTGACACCAGTGATCACGGGCGCCGTGTTGTCCACCGTGACGCTTCTCGTGGCCTGGCTCGTGTTGCCGCTCGAATCCGTGGCTCTGGCCGTGATGGTGTGGGCGCCGTCGGAGAGGCCGAGCGTATTCAGCGTGTAGCTCCAATTGCCGAGGCCGGACGCCAGGTTAAACACCCCGCTATCTACTCGGACCTCGATCTGCGAGAGTCCGACGTTATCCGAGGCGGTTCCAAGCACGCTGACCGAACCGGACACGGTTGCGCCGGTGGCTGGCGATGTGATCGCGACGGCGGGCGATGTCACGTCCGGAGGCGTTGGCGTGGTGGTGCTCGCAACCGCGGAGTTACCCGACGTATTCAGCGCCGCATCGTAGGCTCGAAGCCGCGCAAAGTATGTCGTGCTGCCGGTCAGTCCGGTCACGGGCGTCGTGACGATATTCCCAAGATTTGCGTTGTTGTACCCGGTAACGAAACTCGCGAAGGTGGACTGCGTGGACACGTCCAACCGGTATCCGGCAACCGCGACGTTGTCGGTTGACGCGCTCCAGGACACCGTGAAGCCGGAACTGCTGACGCCCGAGATCACGAGTCCGGTGGGGACGGTGGGCGGGGTCACGTCGCCGGAAGCGGTGGCCTTAAACAGCGCGCCGGCCTGGGCCCAGGGCGCCGAGGCCGACAGGTTGAATCGCGCCGGCGTTGGGGTTGTCGTGGTGAGGACCTGATACGACATCGCCAAGGGCTGATTGGTGTCGGAATTCTCTGTGGCAATCGCGATCATGGTCGAGCCCGGGTAAGCGGAGGTCACGAGCGTGGCTTCGTGGGTGCCCGCGGCGATCATCAGATCGCCGGAGACGGTGGGGGTGAGGTTGCCGGAGGAAGGCACGCTGCCCGAGCCCACTGCGCCGGTGGCCGCATCGAGCGGAGACGGCGATGCGATGTTGGCAAACTCCGCGATGACCATCGCCATCTGGCCGTTCGAGCCGCCCGTCCGATAGGTGACCGTGTTGGCGCCGCCGGCGTTCAGCCTGGCGTAGTAGATGGCGGTGTAGGCGCCTCCGCTGCTTTTCCTCTGCGCTCCCGCCAGGGTGTAGGTGCTTCCCAAGGTGTCGGTCACCGACGTCGGCGCGTTCGGCCAAGCCGAGACGCTGACGATCATCAGGTTGCCGGCCGTGACCGGCGAGACCGCCGCGACGTTCAACGCGGTCGCACTCGACGTCCTGCCGGAAGCCTTCTGCACGAGCAGAGGTGTCGCGCCGGAAACCGGTGCCACCAAACCCCAAACGAGTGCCAGCGAAAAAATGGAGTGAAGAACGCGAGACGACGACAGGGAACGTCGAACCAGCATGCGGCCTCCGTGGGGGGA
>JANOZI010000108.1:0-7335 GCA_031429375.1 Acidobacteriota bacterium
GCTTTCGCGCCCGGCTCCGCCGGCACCACGTACAGCTCCGGCACGTAACGATCGGCGGCGGTCTGTCGGACCTCGACGCGCGCGCGCGTGCCGCGGTAGAACGCGAAATGCGTGTCGCCGCCGCCCGCCGGCGCTTCCCAATCCCAGATCACGTTCAACTTCGTATGCACGCCACGCACGGCATACGTCACGAGCGTGTTTGCAAAGTACTCCAGCTTGCCGTCCTTGACCGCGCCGGCAAGGGCGCGGTCGAACCCCGGCAGGCCGGTGACGCGGCGAAAGTCCGCCTCGGGAATCGCGGTTGGCCAGCGTTGCGCGGCCAGCATGCGGAGGTCGGTGCGATAGTCCACCGCCTTGTCCGGAAACAACGTCCACTGCACGAGGTCCACCAGGTGCGTGCCGATGTCGTTGAGCCCCTCGCCCTGCTCGGCGGTGTCGAAGAACCACGGCGGCCGGATGTTCGGCGCGCCGGCGACCACCTTCATCAGGTGATGGACGCTTTCCATGTACACGCCCGGCTCGGTTTCAGTGCCTTTGACGATCTCGCCGAACGTCGCCGGATCGTTGACCAGCGCGCGCTGCAACATCGACGTGATCTCGAACCGCTCGGTCATGATGTCGTAGGCGACCACGCCGTTCTGATCGGCTTCGGCGAGCACCGCTTCCAGTTGCGGCAATTCCGCCGCGGTCAGAATCCACGGCTTGTCGGCGAGCACGTGAAGGCCGCCGTGCACCGACCGCGCGATGCGATCGAGCTTCGGACGGTTCTTGCCCGACAGGATGACGGCATTGCCCGGCCGCTCGCGCAGCATCCGCTCGACGAAGTCAGGACCGATGTGCAGTTGCATGTCCCATGCCGTGGGCCGCTCGGTCCTCTTGTTGAACGCGTCAACGCGCTTCAAATGTTCCGCAAGATCCCACCCCTCGGGCGCATACACGTCCACGCGCGGCGCTACGCCCGGGTACATCTCGCGCTGAATGAGGGCCGCATGAAAGTGGCCGGGGTCGAGTGTCATCAGGCGTACTTCAGACATCTCCTTCTGCTCCCGGGCCAATACAGCGCTCCCCAACGCGGCGACCAACATGAACGCAGCCACTCGTATGCTCATATTTTTTTGTCCCTACTGCGGCAAAGCGAAAGCGTACAGAGTGTTGCCGGCGGAGATCGCGACGAATTGGCGGCCGCCGGCCGCGTAACTCATCGGCGACGCGTTCATGTTGGCGCCGGTCTGGAATCGCCATAGAAATGCTCCCGAGCGGGCATCGAGCGCGGCCAGGTTGCCGTCGCGTATGGCCGCAAACAGCAACTGACCGCCAGTGGCCAGCACGCCGGTCGCCAGCGAACGCTGAAACACCTTCACGTCCCACACGGTTTTTCCAGTGTCCGGATCGATCGCCTTGATGCCAGCCGATCTGGCCGGCTCCGAAGGTTTGGGACCCACCGACGTATCAACCTTCGCCGAGCGCCCGATGTACTGCTTGCCCGCTTCGAACGCTTCGCTGGCACTCGTGTAACGTTGGCCGCCTTCGGCGTACTGGAGGTAGAACCAACCCGTCAGCGGGCTGTACGACGGCGCCTGAAAATTCGTGGCGCCGCCGACGGTCGGGTACACGAAGAAGCTGCCTTGCGGACTCGAATTCGATCCAGGCACTTCGAGCGGCCGTCCCTTGGCGTCGAAACCGCTGGCCCAGTTGGCATACACGAACGGCGTACCCGAGAGGAACTCTCCGGTTGTCCGATCGAGGACGTAGAAATGGCCGTTGCGATCCGCATGCAACAGCAGCTTGCGCATCTGGCCGCGCCACATCCGATCCACCAGCACGACATCCTGGCAGGAGTCCCAGTCGTGCCCGTCATTCGGCGTGAACTGGTAGTGCCACTTGCGCTGGCCGGTGTCCGGATCGAGCGCGACCACCGAATCGCTGAACAGGTTGTCGAGATTGCCGCGCACGGATCGATCGATCTGCGGGCCGGGATTGCCGATCGTCCAGTACAACAAGTTCAACGCCGGGTCGTACGAACCCGTGAGCCACATCGGGCTGCCGCCTTGCTTCCAACTGTCGCCGGGCCAGGTGTCGTGGCCGAATTCGCCTGGACCCGGCACGCCGTACCAGCGCCACAGACGCCGGCCGGTGGCCGGCTCGTACGCGTCGAGGAACCCGCGGGCGCCGAATTCGCCGCCGCTGACGCCGACAATCACCTTGTCTTTGACGACGAGTGGCGGGCTGGTGATCGTGTAGCCCACCATCGAGTCGGCGACTTGAACTTCCCAGAGTACCTTGCCCGTGCTGACGTCCAGCGCCAACAGCGCGGCATCGAGCGTGCCGACGAACAAACGCTGGTCGAGCACGGCCACTCCACGGCTGAACGGGTTGATCTCGTTCGGGTTCTTGACCTTCTGCGGCCGGACCGATCGCCACAACTGCCGTCCGGTGACGGCATCGAGCGCTACGGTGGCGCCAGGCTGAGAGGTGTACATCACGCCGTCGATCACGAGCGGCGTGGCTTCGAGCGGCGCGTCGCCCGGCATCGGGTACGCCCACGCGGCTTGCAGCCGCTGCACGTTGGTCGTATCGATCTGCGTCAACGGCGAGTAATGGCTTCCCTGATAGTCGCCCCAGTACATCAGCCAGTTGTGCGGCTCCTGGCTCGCCTTGACCAGCCGCTCGAAGCTCACCCCCCGCATCGTCAGCGAGCGGATCTCGCGCGTGACTTTATTGACGACGTGAATGAGCCCGGAGGCGTCAAGGATGTGAACGTAGAACGTATCCTCGTTGAGGCGTTCGCCCCGGACCTCGCCGTCGCGCGTGGGAACGACCGTCTGTTGGCCGGCGAGCACGGCAGCCGTCGCGATTGCGGAGGCAAGAAAGACGAAGGCCCGACAGGCCAGGGTGTGGCGGTGCATGCCGGATTCTACTCCCGCCGTAGCTCGGCTCCATCCCACCGTTACTTCGCTCTTCCGCCCGGGCCCGAATGCGCGGATAATCTCCCGACCGGAGGGTCGATGACGCGCACGCCGTCGCTACGTAGGGCACCCCTTTATGGGGTGCCGTTCTTGATGGCATTCCTGCTGCTTGGCGGAAGCGGACTGCTGCTCGCGCAGCAGCCGTCAGACACGCTTCCACCCGGCAAGAATCCCCACCTTGGCAATGCCGCGTCGATCAAGAGCGGCCTGGCCATTTACCGCGTGCGTTGCGGCGACTGCCATGGCCTCGATGCCACCGGCTACCGGGGCCCCGATCTCACCGCCATTCTTGGCGGCATGCCGGACGAGCGGTTGTTCCAGACGGTCCGCAAGGGCGTACCGGGCACCGAGATGCCGCCGAGCACCATCCCGGATGATGAAGTGCTGCTGATCATGGCGTATCTGCGCAACCTCGCCGGCGTGGCCACGGCCGAGAAACCGCTCGGCAATGTTGACAACGGTTCCCGGCTGTTTGCGTCGCAGTGTGCCAGCTGTCATCGCGTCGGCGATCGCGGCGGGCGTCTCGGCCCGAACTTGTCGCGGGTCGGCGCCTCGCGCTCGCAGGCCGCGCTGATTCGCGAAATCCGAACGCCTTCCGAGTGGATGCCGCCCGGCTTCGAGCCGGTCACGCTGGTGACGAAGGATGGCCAGAAGATTCGCGGCACCAAGAAGGCCGAGGACGTGTTCTCGATTCAAGTGATGGACACGCGCGAGCGCATCCAGGGTTACCAGAGGTCCGCGCTGCAAGAGGTGATTTACGAGAAGACCTCGCTGATGCCGGCGTACGGTGCAGACCGGCTGAGCGACGCGGATTTGAAGGATCTCGTCGGGTACTTGAGCACGTTGCGACTCCCCAGCCCCTCTCCTCGGTAAAGGACAACTATGCGCGCTTTGATGATCGTCGTGCTTAGCTCGGTTGCGCTGATGGCACAGCAAGGGCCGCCGCAGGTTACCTCCCAGGATTTGCTGGATGGGCTGAAGGATCCGACCAAGTGGCTGACGTACTCAGGCACGTACGACGGTCATCGGCATAGTCCGCTGACGCAGATCACCCCCGGGAATGTCGATCAACTCACCGCGCAGTGGACGTTCCAGACCGGTCAGCTCGGCAGCTTCCAGGCCACGCCGATCGTGATCGACGGCGTGATCTACATTACCGGCTGGAACAACACCGCCTTTGCCATCGATGCCCGCTCGGGCCGAGCGATCTGGCGGTACCGTCGCAACCTGCCGGACGACATGCATATCTGTTGTGGCACCGTCAATCGCGGTTTCGGCGTGCTCGGCGATCGCCTGTTCATGACGACCATCGACGCCCACCTGCTCTCGCTCGACATGAAGACCGGCGCGGTGATTTACGACATCAAGCTGGAAGATTACCAAGTCGGCTATTCGGCATCGGTAGCCCCGTTGGTGATCAAGGACAAGGTCATCATCGGGATTGCCGGCGCCGAGTTTGGCATTCGCGGCTTCATCGAGGCGTTCGATGCGCAAACCGGCAAGAAGCTGTGGCGGTTCTATACCGTCGCCGGGCCCGAGGAATTCGGCGGCAACACCTGGCCGAAAGGCGACGCCTACAAACGCGGCGGCGGATCGATCTGGGTCACCGGCACGCACGATCCGGAACAGAACCTGCTGTTCTTCGGCACCGGCAATCCCGGTCCCGACTATTTCAGCGCCAACCGTGAGGGCGACAACCTCTTCACTACCTCGCTGGTCGCGCTCGATGTCGACACCGGCAAGCTGAAGTGGCATTACCAGTTCACGCCGCACGACGTGCACGATTGGGACGCGACGCAAGTCCCCGTGCTCGGCGACCTGACGATCGACGGTAAGCCGCGCAAGGTCGTGATGTTCGCCAACCGCAACGGCTTCTTCTACACCATCGATCGCGTGACGGGAAAACTGATCGTGGCGAAGCCGTTTGTCGAAACCACGTGGGCCAAGGAAATCAGCAGCCTCACGGGACGGCCGATCCTGCTGCCGAACAACCATCCGAACGAACAAGGCGTGCGCACCTGTCCCGATCTCGGCGGCGGTACCAATTTCATGTCGCCATCGTACGATCCGTCCCTCAAGTTGTTCTTCGTCACGGCGCGAGAGACCTGCGCGAACTACTTCGCGTTCGATCAGGAATTCAAGCCGGGCGTCCAGTACGAGGCCGGCGGCACCGTGCGCCCGCGCGATCAGCGCAACTGGGGCGCGCTGCGGGCGATCGATCCGGTCACCGCCGAACGGAAATGGGAGTTCCGCTATCCGACGACGTCGGCGTCGGGAGTGTTGTCGACGGCCTCGGGCCTGGTGTTCGCGGGTGACGGCGACGGCAACATCCTAGCGTTCGAGTCGAAGACGGGCAAAAACCTCTGGCACTACCAGTTGGGAGTCGCGCTGCGTTCGACGTCGGGGACCACCTACATGGTGGACGGACGGCAATATCTGCTGGTGCCGTCTGGCGCCGCACTGACCGCGTTCGCCTTACCCCAACGCTGAGATGATTGGAGAGCGCAGCTACCAGCGGTATAATCGTTCATTAATCATTTCACCTATTGTTTCATAACAAATATTTTACACTAAAACACGCCAATTAAATGGATAATTAGCATGTTATAATCATTTCATAATGAGCACTGTCCAGACCGAGCTTGGTCGAGGCGTCCTCCACGCGGCGGACCTTCGGCAGAGACTCGACGTCTCCCCGGCGACGCTGATGCGCGCGCTACGCGAGGCGGGGACGGACGTCATTCCGATCGGTCGAGGCCGTGCCACGCGATACGGGTTGCGTCAAACGTGGCCGACGCTAGACGCCTCACGTTTTCCCGTATTTCGAGTTCTGGAAGCCGGAACCGCCCGCTCGGAAGGAGAGCTCTTCACGCTGGCGGCGCGACAGACGCTGTGGATGCCTGGCGGTGCCGTGTCAGAGGGGCTTCCGATCGCGCTCGCGGACTCACGTCCTTCTGGATTCCTCGGCCGACACTTTGCAGCGGTGCACGCGGATCTGCGGCTCCCAACGCGCCTGATCGATTGGTCCGATCATCACATTCTGCTCGCGATGTCCCGGCGCGGTGAGGACGTGCCAGGCAGTCTCATCGTGGGAGACGAATCGTTCGCTCGCTGGCAGGCGCTCGACATGCCGAGCAGGACGCGTGGCGATTATCCTGATTTGGCGGCGGCCACGATCGCCGGACATCCGCCAGGATCATCGGCGGGCGGTGAGCGTCCGAAGTTCGGCGCCTTCGTCGATGGACGTCACGTGCTTGTTAAATTCGCCGCTCGTGGCGGTCCGGGTGATGCGGTCGCCAGGCGCTGGTGCGATCTCCTCGTGCTCGAAGCGCTCGCGCTGCATGTGGTGTCCGCGCGCGGTCTACCCGCGGCCCAGACGAGCATGGTCGACGCCGATTCGCACTATTTCCTCGAGAGCGAGCGATTCGATCGCGTCGGAATCAGGGGCCGTGTTGCCGTCTTGAGCCTGGCGGCCGTGCAGGACGATCCCGCGGACCCGTGGGCTCGTGCCGCCGTGCTCTTGCGAGACGCCGGGCGTCTGTCTCGCGAAGATGCTCGCCGCCTTCAGTGGCTCGATGCGTTCGGCGCACTCATCGCGAATACGGATCGGCATCCGTACAACGTCATTTTTTTTACCGACGGGGCAACGCTCAGGCTGGCGCCGGCGTTCGATCAGGTCTCAATGTGGTACGCGCCGACCGCCGATGGCCAGGTGCCGCCACGCGCCTTTGCACCGCCACACGCGACCGCCGATACGCTGGAGGTGTGGGATGACGCCCGCGCCGCCGCGCGTGAGTTGTGGCAGCGGGCCAGTGATGATGCTCGCGTCTCGGATGATGTTCGGACGTTGTCTGCGGCGAACGCGATCGCGCTCATATGACCGCGAACCCCCGGAAGAGTAACCAGGGCTCAGGAATCAGAGCCCCTGATCCGCGACTAACTTTGCAACGAAAAGAACTTGACGGTACGAGGCGAACCCGTTAAGCTCGGGTGAACCCGCTCGCCCACCATGTCACTGCAATTACCCGACCTCTCCAAGACGTATCCCCACGGTGTGCAGGCGTTGCTCGACGCCGCCTGCCCGATGCCGGCGGTGATCGGCGGCGATGCAATGCAACGCCATCGCGCCGCCGTGCGCGCGCGGCTGCTCCGCTCGGACCACGTCCGGCCAGGGCCCGACAGCATCACCTGGAAGATCAACCGCGAGATCATCGTCGTCGCCGGCTGGGGCCGGGCCATCCTGCTGCAGCTGGCACATCCTGCGGTCGCCGCCGGCGTGCACGACCACAGCTCGTTCCGCGGCAGCCTGCGCTCCGGGGTCCGGCGGCTGCACTCGACCGTTGGTGCGATGCTGGCGCTGACGTTTGGC
>JANOZI010000109.1:0-5351 GCA_031429375.1 Acidobacteriota bacterium
CGGCGGTGGCGCGGTGATGGGCGCTTCCGTCGCCGTCACCGCGGTGGGCGTCACGTTGGCCGGCCTGGCTTCCCGCGACATCCACCACGCGCCGCCACCGAGCAGCACGACGAGCAATCCGCCGCCGATGACGATCGGCAGGAGGGGAGGGCCGCTGCCGGACGGGTCACCTAACGGCCGCGTGTGTTCGAGCGGCGTGTCGTCTAATTCCATGCGGCCTCTCGTTAGTTGAAAGTTGAAAGTTTCAGTTAAAAGTCTGAAACATTCAACTTTCAACTTTCAACTTTCAACCGAGTCCCTACGGAGCACTAGCGGGCGGCACACGTTTTTTCGTCGCCTGCTCGAACGCGTACGCCAGCTCGATCAGCCGTGGCTCGCTGCACGCCATTCCGGTGAAGCTCACGCCGTACGGCGCGGGCTTTGGCGTGAAGCCCTCGGGAAACGCCGGCTGGTTGGGCGGCACGACCGGCACGACCATGCCGAATGGCACGATCACGGTGGGATACCCCGGCTTGGCTGCGATGCCAGCGCCGCTCGCGCCCGGGAACAGCAGCGCATCGAGCTGCTGCGCCTTCATGACCTCGTCGATCCCGTGCGTGGCCCCGAGACGGATGTCCCTGGCGCGATCGGCCTCCCATCGCGCCCGGTCCTTCTCGAGATCGATTTCATCCGAGACGTCGAGGTTAGCCTGGCCGTACTTGATCGTGTTGCGGCTGGCGTGCTTCGTGTTGAACGCGCGCAGCTCCGCGAGCGTCTTGACCGGCGCCGCCGCGCCAAGCGACGCCAGGAAGATATTGAAGTCGCGCTTCATGCCGTACTTGAGCGCATACGAGCAGTTCAGGTCCTTGCCCTTCACGTCGGCCGGCCCGCCGCACGAGCCCCATTTCAGGAAGTTGTTGGCCGGGTCCGGATCGATCACGCTTGGAATGTCGGCGGGGTCCACGATCACGGCGCCTTCCTTCTTCAGCACCGCGATGGCATCGGCCATCGACCTGGCTTGTGCCTCGCTGAGACCGCCGCGCGGCTCCTTGTCGCCGGGTGGCGTGATCTTGTCGTAATAGTTCGCGCGCGGAATGCCGATGCGCGCGCCCTTGAGACCCTCGCGCTTGAGGAAGGGCCGGTAATCCCGGTTGGGCGGCGGCTGGCACGCCTTCGTCGCCGGATCGTTGGGGTCGGGTGACGCGCTCTCGAGTGCGCCAAACAGGATTGCCGCATCGGTCATGGTCTTGGCCATCGGCCCGGCCGTATCCTGATCGGCCGTGATCGGAATCACGCCGTAGCGGCTGATCCGTCCGACGGTGGGCTTGATGCCGACGAGCATATTCTGGTTCGCGGGGCTCAAGATCGATCCTGACGTCTCTGTCCCGACGTTGGCGGCCCAGAAATTGGCGGCCGTGCCGATGCCGGAACTCGAGCCGCCGGTGCCGAGGGCGGGACGGCCGTCGGCGTTGGCCGGCCTCGGGTCGAGCCGCGGATCGTACGGGTTGAGCCCGTATCCGCCCACGGCGGAGTAATTCCCCGGCATGCCGGCCGCGATGTAATTGGCCAGCTCCGTCATCACCGTCTTGGCGATGATCACCGCGCCGGCGTCGCGCAGGTTTTTCGTGAGCGTCGCATCGTACGGCGGCATCAGGTTCTCGAATGCAATCGCGCCACCGGTGGTGCGGATGTCGCTGGTGAGCACGTTATCTTTCAGCGCGATCGGAATGCCGTGCAGCGGCCCGCGGATCTTGCCTTGCTGGTGTTCCTGATCGAGCCGGTCGGCTTCCTCGAGCACTTTCGGATTCACCGTGATTACGGCATTGAGCTTGTCTTCGTAGAGCGCGATCCGCGCCAGGTACTGCTCGACCAGCCCGCGCGAGCTGATGCGGCCCTCCGCCATCGCCTTCTGCATGTCGGGAATCGTGGCTTCGACCACCGAGAACCGCGGCTGCGGCACGTGCGCCGGCGGGATCGAGCACCCGGCGAGAACTGAGGCGATGAACAGAAGAGGCAGCCAGTGGGATCGAGGCATCGGATCTCCCTTGAAGGTGGCCGATGATACAGTACGGGGTATGTTCCTGCTTCGTCAGCAGCGGCACCGGCTGGCCAGATTGGCGCTCTTTGCCTTCCTGTGCGGATGGATGCTGCCGCTCTACGAGGCACACCCACTCGGACTGGCCGACGATGCGGCGTGCTTGATCTCGCCGGAGGGCGGCGAACCGGCTGCAAAGGTGCAGGCGGCGGTGGCGGGGCAGGGTCAGCCTTCCCACTGTTACGTCTGCCATCTGATGCGCGCCATGAGCGGCGCGGTCGCGTCGGACACGACGCGGCTGGTCGTACCCTTCGAGCCCTCACAGGGCCCGGCACTCGCCGACAGTTCTCCGTTCGCGGCCGTCCAGGCCGCACCCTCATCGCGCGGGCCTCCCAGCCAGCTGTCGATCTGAAATCACCGGTCGTCTCCACACACTGACGCAGGGCGCATCGCGTTCCAGCGAACGGCGTGGGGCAGCGGCCGGCATTTCTTCTCGTCAGGCAAGGAGGGATTGTGATGGTTTGGTCACGGGTAATCCGATCGACGGTGTTCGCAGCGCTCTCGATAATCGTCTTCATGCCGGCGCGCGCGCGGGCCCAGTCAGGTCCGGCAGCGGCTGCAGAGGAAGTTCGCCAGGCGCAAGCCGAGGTCGATCGCCTCAGGCAGGAGCTGGCGGCGCTGCGCGAGCAGTACGACGCGCGCCTCGCTGCGCTCGAGGAGCGCCTCAAAGCGCTCGCCGGCGGCGCGCCACTACCGACGCCCGTGCCAGCGCCGGTGCCGGAACCCGTCGCGCAACTGGCGCCGACCGGTCAAGCCAACGCGGGTTCTGGAAAGGTGTTCAACCCCGATATCGCCGTGATTGGCAACTTTCTCGGCGTCGCAGGTGAGAACAAGAACAGCACCCAGCCGGCGCTCGGCCTGAACGAAGTCGAGACCTCGCTCCAGGCGATTGTCGACCCATACGCCCGCGCCGATTTCTTTCTTGCGGCGGGCCCCGAGGGCCTCGAGATCGAAGAGGGTTATGTCACCTTCAGCAGCCTGCCCGCCGGACTGCTGCTCAAGGCCGGCAAGATGCGCGCGCAGTTCGGCAAGGTCAACACGCTGCATGCCCACGCCCTCCCGTGGACCGATCGTCCGCTCGTCACGCAGAACCTGGTTGGCGGCGAGGAGGGCATCTCACTATCCGGCGTCTCGCTGTCACGGCTCATCACCAACTCGGCGCTGTTCCTCGAAGCCACCGGCGAGGCGTACTACGGCGACTCCGACGTGTTCGCCTCGTCCGAGCGATCGAAGCTGACCTACGTGGGACGGTTGCGCGCGTATCGGGATGTGACGGAAGGCGCGAACATCGATATCGGCGGGTCGTTCGCCTTCGGTCCGTCGGCCGGCACCCCGGAGGTGCCGGCGTTCGACTCCGATACCACGACCCGGCTGGTGGGGTTTGACGCGACGTTCCGCTACCGGCCGTTGCGGCGCGCGATCTATCGCCGCTTCCTCGCGCGCACCGAGCTGGTGTGGAGCCGCCCGCGCTCGGCGGGTTCGTGGGGCGACACCGCATTCGGCTTCTACGGCAGCGGCGAGTACCAGTTTGCGCGGCGCTGGTTTGCCGGCGCCCGCTACGATCGATCGGCCCACGCCTTTGACCCCTCGCTCGTCGACACAGGCGGCTCGCTGTCGCTCACCTTCTGGCCGAGCGAGTTCAACCAGGTGCGCGGCCAGTATCGCCGGATCAACTACGGCGACGGCGTCACGGCCAACGAGTTCCTGTTCCAGATCCTGTTTTCGATCGGCGCGCACGGCGCGCACGTGTTTTAAGTAGGGCATTAAGTAGGGAACCCCTTTAGGGGTGCCGCTTGAAGTTTTAGTAGGGCACCCCTTTAGGGGTGCCTGAAGAAGGGCACATCATGACCTCATTCATTACCCGTTCGGCATTGTTCCTGGCGCTCGTCGCCGCGTCGCCGGCGCTGGCCGCCCCGCCCAAGGTCATCACCACCACCGAGGACCTGGCGGCGCTCGCCCGCGAGGTCGGCGGCGACAAGATCACTGTGGAGTCGATGGCAAAGGGCTACCAGGATCCGCACTTCGTCGAGCCGAAGCCGAGCTTCATCATCAAGCTGCACAACGCCGATCTGCTCATCGTGATCGGGCGCGAGCTCGAGATCGGGTGGCTGCCGCCGCTGCTGACGCAGAGCCGCAACGCGAAGATTCAGCCCGGCAGCCCCGGCTATCTCGACGCCTCGGCCAACGTGCGCATTCTCGAGATCCCGACCGGCCAGGTGACACGGGCGATGGGAGACGTGCATGCGTCGGGCAACCCGCATTACTGGTTGGATCCCGACAACGGCCGCATCATCGCCAAGTCGATCGTCGCCGCGCTGGGGAGCATCGCACCTGCCGACCGGCCGTATTTCGATCAACGCTACGCGGATTTCGACCGCCGCCTCACCGAGGCGCAGAAGCGCTGGACCGCCGCGATGGCGCCCTATAAGGGGACGAAGGTCGTCACCTATCATCGCTCGTGGCCCAATTTTGCCGAGCGCTTCGGGCTGGACGTGATCGGCTATGTCGAACCCAAGCCCGGCATTCCACCGTCACCGTCGCACACCATCGAGCTGATCGCGGAAATGAAGCGGCAGCAGGTCAGAGTCATCATGGTCGAGCCGTATTTCGACACGAAGACGCCCGATTCGATCGCCCGCGGCGTCGGCGGCAAGGTCTTGGTGCTGACGCCGTCGGTTGGCGGGGTGAAGGAAGTGCCCAACTACATCGCGCTGTTCGACTACAACATCAACCTCCTAACCAGCACCTTCAAGCAAGTGCTGGGACGGTAGCGGATGGATACCACGATCCTGCAGTTTTTAGCGGCGCCGTTTGCCGCCAGCCTGATCCTCACCGGCATTCACACCTACCTCGGTGTGCACGTGGTTGAGCGCGGCGTGATCTTCGTGGACCTCTCGCTCGCGCAAATCGCGGCGCTCGGCGCGACGTTCGCGATGCTGTTGCCGTTTTCCGGCGGGGATCCGCACGCCGCCGGCGTCTACTGGTTCAGCCTCGGCTTCACGTTCATCGGCGCGGCGGTGTTCTCCCTGATCCATCACGGCCAGAAGGCGCGCATTCCGCAGGAGGCGGTGATCGGCATCGCTTACGCGGTGGCGTCGGCCGCGTCGATCCTGGCGATGAGCCAGTCCACCGCGCAAGGCGAGCACCTCAAGGACATGCTGGTCGGCAACATCCTCGCGGTGTCGTGGATGGATGTCGGCAAGACCGCGGCGCTCTACAGCGTGGTCGGCCTTTTTCACTACATCAACCGCAAGCGCTTCCTGCTGATCTCGATGGA
>JANOZI010000110.1:0-2702 GCA_031429375.1 Acidobacteriota bacterium
CGGCGCCGTCGATCTCGCGCATCGACGAGACGCCGGGGCCCATTACGACCGAGCGCCTCACGTCGGGAGCCGCCGCAGGGAACCCCGAGGCGTACGTGTCGGTCGAGGTCTTCGATGCGACCAAGCCGGACCTGACCGGCCTGGACCTCTCCGACGTCGGTTTCCAGCTGCACCTGCCCGAGGCCGACTTCCCGGGCGAGCTGTTCCCCGCGGTGCCCGGTCAGCTGTCGAAGTGGACGATTCGCGGCGCGAACCTGTGCGCGTGGGAGACCGGCCTTCAGCCCCCGCTGCAGGATGAGGAGATCGCGATCGATCCGGTGCTGGGCCGGATCGTGATCGGTGTCGGCACGGCGCCGAGGGCGGCGGCGCTCGTCAATGCCATGCGCGTCACCTATACCTACGGCGCCGTCGGCCCTGTCGGCGCGCATCCGATCTCGCGGAGCGAGTTGCCCGGCGAGCTGGCGGTCCCGGCCGCGCAGGTCCGCATCGTCGATGCGAGGAAGGATCCGCTCGGCCTGCTGAAGGCGCTCAAGGACACGCACCTGCCGGGCCCGCCGATCGTCATCGAAATCCGCGACAGCCTCACGCACGTGCTCGACGTCAGCGACCCGTTCCTGACCAGCGAGAAGATCACCGAGGGCGGCACGATCAGCCTGGTGCTCAACCGCCCACTCGTGATTCGCGCCGCCGATGACGAGCGGCCGATCATCGAACTGGCGCAGCCGCTGCGCTTCCGCCCGCTGAACGTGGCGAGCCCGACCAACGATCCGGTCGAGCAGAAAAAGTTCGACGCGGTAATGTCCACGCTGACCGTGCGCCTCGAGGGGCTCTACCTGACGCGCGGCGCGACGTTCCCGCCCGATCCGGGCGCGCACGACGATCCGCTGATCGCCCGCGCCGCGATCAACAGCCTCGACATCATCGGCTGCACGCTCGACCCGGCAAGCTATGTCAGCGTGCACGGCGATCGCCAGCCGACGCGCGTGTCGATCCGGCTGGACGACACTTACGGCTTCACCAAGGCCGCCGAGCAATCGGCGTTCAACCAGATTCCCAATATCGTGGTGCAGCGCACGATCAGCGGCCCGTTGCTGATCGACACGCTGTATCGCCTCGACCTCGCCGACACGATTGTCGACGCCGGGCAGGGCGTCGACGACGCGGTCTCGAAGTATGCCGTCAGCGGCGCGTCTGGAGATCCCTCGAAGATCTGGGGCCCCGCCACGCGAGTGAACGGCGTGACGATCCTCGGACGCATGCGGGTCGAGAGCCTCCAGGGCGCGGGCGGCATCTGGGTGCACGCGCTCGAAGCGCTCGACACGCAGCGCGGGTGCATCAAGTTCAGCTATTTCTCGGGCGAGGCGGCAGATCGGCTGCCGCAGAACCACGGCTGCGTGAAGGGGACCACCGCGCGTCTCCGCTTCCGCAGCGAAGCCTTCGGCGACCCGGCGTACGCGCAGCTGACGGCCGTCACGGACGAGCGCATCCGTGAGCAGGGTCCGCACGACGATCAGATGGGCGCGTTCGGCTTCCTCCTGGAGGCCCACAAGTGGCGCAACCTCCAGATTCGATTTCGCGAGTTCATGCCGGTCGGCATTCGGCCGCTGTTGATCGCAGTCACGTGAGGCAATGATGAAGGGCGATTTCTCGCGCGTCCCCCACGAGCGGATGCACAACTTCGCGGGCGTGCTGCACCAGCAGGGGCGGGTTCTGCTCGATGCCGACTGGAACGCGCAGACGGCGATTACCACGCGGTGGGAAGACACCGCCGGCCGGGACATCATCGGCGCGGGCGTGGCAGCAGTGCCCGCGGACCAGCCTGATGGCTTCAAGATTGTCACTGCCGCGCACGCCGGCGGCACGACCGACGTCCAGCTCACGGTGAAGCCGGGACGCGCGTGGGCTGACGGCCTGCTCGTCCACCTGTTTGGTGAGCCCGATCCCGATTCGGTGGCGCCGGTGGCGCGGATCGCGACCTACCTGCAGCCGCCGATCCAGCAACCGGCCTTCGACACGACGACGATCGCCGCGGGCGTGCGGGACGCGGTAGTGCTCGAAGTGTGGCGCGAGGAATTCAACGGCTTCCAGCGCCCGGACCTGCTGATCGAGCCGGCGCTCGGCGGTCCCGACACGACCGAGCGCGTCAACACGGCGTTTGCGTTCCGGCTGATGAGACTCGGCGCTGGCGACACATGCGAGAACATCGGCGGCCGATTGAAGGACGATTTCAGCAAGAAGGGCAAGCTCAAGGTATCGCTGCAGCCGTCCACCGCGGGCGCCGGCGACTGCCCGACGCCGTCGGGCGGCGGCTACACCGGCTTCGAGCACAACCTCTATCGCATCGAAATCGCCAACGTCGACGCCGGGCCCCCGCAGTTCAAGTGGTCACAGTACGGCGGCGGCCTCGTCGGGCGAGGACACTTCGACAACCCGTCGAAGCAGGTCACGATCAAGGCCGACCTGCAGGCGATCACCAACTCCGGGCTCTCCTCGTTCTATCTCGAGGCCCTGGAGCTCGACGCCGCGCGCGGGCACTGGCGGGTGACCTACGGTGCGCCGGCAACGTTGAGCAACGATGTCCTCACGCTCGGCGCCAAGGTGTTCGGGACGTTCCCGGCCAATCCCGCGGCGACCGACACCACGTTCTTTCGGCTGTGGAACGGCATCGATCTCGTCACGAGTTTCGTCAACACGCCGCTGCC
>JANOZI010000111.1:0-3550 GCA_031429375.1 Acidobacteriota bacterium
ACTTCCGCTTCGCCCAGCTTCGCGCAGCAGATGCCGACGGCGCCGCGGTCGATTTGCCAGTTCGCGACGACCGGGCTCTTGTGCGTCTTGCTGTGCGGACGCAGGTGGACGCCGCGCGCATCGGCAGCGGCCTGCATCCGATCGAGATTGCGAACCGCCCGCGGCTTGTCGATCAGCACCGCCGGCGTGCGCAGCGAATCGATGGTCACTTCACCATCATTGTGGCGTCTTCTTCTTCGCCGCGTCGCGCTCCTGCGCGCGCGCGCCGCTCATCACGCCCTCGAGCCCGTAGTTGCCTTCGTGGCACGCGTACTCGTAGACCATCTCGCCCGGGGCCATCGCGTTGAACACCAGCTCACCCGTAAACGGCGCCGTGAACGTCGTCGGATCCTCGACGGTGAACCGGTAGGCGAGCGTGACGGCGTCCTTGCGCGTCAGCCGTTCGGTGACCTTCAGGTTTTCCCACGAGCCGCGGAAGCCATGGTTCGGGTGGAAGTTGGTGGTCTCGATCACCAGCGTGTCGCCTTCCCACCGGCCGATCGAGTCGCCAAACCATTTCCGCAGCGTGGGCGGCGGATGCGTGCCGCCCATGCGCACGACCCGCGCATCGTGGACCATCTCGGTGAGGAGCATCACGGTGTCCTTGCTCTGCACGATGCTGTAGCTGTTGTTGTAGAAATAATTCGGCAGCATCGGCGGCCCGGCGTTGTTGCCGAACGACGTGATGCACCGCTCGGCGAGCGGGCGCAGCTCGGGATGATCGAACTCGCTGCCCTGCGTCTTGCGAGTCTCGGCGGCCTTCGCCATGCGCGCGCGTGCTTCCTCGGTGAAGCCCGGAACGCGGCCGTTGGGCGGATCGATGATGATCGAGCTGCGCGCCTGGCCGTCGATGCGCAGCACGCGATCGCCGGGATCGACCCAGAACGAGTTGTAGCCGCCGACCGCGCCGCCGCCGGCCCGCCACAGCAGCTCGAGGTTCGTCGGCTCCGCGTTGGGGCTCTTGCGCACCTCGCCGCCGACTGGCGGGGCGCCGCGGTTCGGATCGCTGGCCGCCTCGCGCGCTTCGAGCGCCGCCGCGGTCCTGGTCTCATCCAACCGCGCCGCCTCTTCCGTGATCACGAGCGGTGTGTTCGGACGCCGCTCGAGCATCGTGATCGTGGCGTTGGTCCAGTTGCCCTGCAGGTCGGGACGCCCATCCGCCATGCGCGGAATGCTGTTCGGCTTGGCAGTGGGCTTAGCGGCTTGCTTCGCCCCAGCCGACGCCGGCCTGTCCTGAGCGAGCGACGCGGGTCGACTAGACGCGCGTTGCGAGTCGAAGGAAGCGGAGGCGGGCTTTTGCGGGGCTTGAGCGCCCGCAACCGCCAGTCCTAGTACGACGACGGTCAATGTCAGGCCGGTGGTTCTCATTTGATCGGCTCCTTGCGCAGATGACCGTACATTAACTCAGTCACGAACTCGACGCACTTGAACTGGCCGAGCTGCGCGTTGCGCTCCACCCGCCGATAGAGCGGCATGCTCATCTTCCACGGCCGCGTGAACGTGACCGGATCGGTGATGGTGGCTTCGTAATTGATGTGATCGGCGTCGGTCATCGTGTACCGCTCGGTGACCTTCATCTGCTCGGAGTGATGATTGCCGGCGCGATCGAACCAGGATTGATCGTTGAAGCCCGAGGTCTCGACGACGAAGACGTCCCCCTCCCAGCGGCCGTGCGACATGCCCATCCAGCTGTCGATGGCGGGCGGGCCGGGGTCCTTCAGATAGATGTGGCGCACGGCGCCGGCGTACTCGTAACTCATGAAGACCGCCGCGTTGCTCTGGACGATCTGAAACGGGAACGGCATGTAAGTCGCGCGCGGCACGCCGGGGAGGTAACACTTGATCTCGGGATCGCGCGTCAGCCAGTTCTCCTGGTTCTCCAGCTTCTTCTTGAGCGCCTCGGGCTTGTACGGCAGCTCGTCGCCCTCGACGACGCCCGCGCCGCTCGGGACCGAGCCGACGGCGCCGAGCGCGAGGACTTCCTTGGCCGGAACGGGGACGATCGGTCCGGGCCGCATCGCCAGCGCCGCCTTGGCCGTATGCGCCTGGATGTCCCAGTTGGCGGTATTCACGGCTTGCCAGAGGCCGTTCAGATCCGGCTTCCCATTCAGGCGTGGCACGTTTGGCGTGCGAGCTTGACTACTCACTGGCGGACTCGCCACCAACGCGAATGTCGCGGCGGCGACACCGGCGACGATCGAGATTTTAAGGACAGACACCCACCGCATAACGACCAACCCCCTGCTGGCCGAAGATTATTTCACAGGAGAATGCCCACAGGAGATGCGGAGGTCGCGCCAAACCCAAATACCGCTGGAACCGCGTGTCATGGGATACCCTCTTACCGTCCACATCAACCCGGTGCCCCCCGGATCGCTTAACCCATGCCATTTCAAGTAGTGCCGGCGACCGGCGCCGTCCTCCAACAGGTTCTTGACGACACCTTTCCACTGTGGAACGACGGCCTGTCGCGCGACAACTACTCGAAGGTCTGGGCGGCGCAGCTCAAGACCCCGTGGGGCTCGGCCCACCTCGACCGCGTCGCCCTCGTCGATGGCCCGCACATCGTCTCGAGCGCGAAGCGCTACGACCTGTCGCTGCGGCTCGACGGCCGCAATCGCCGCTGCCTCGGCATCGGCGCGGTGTTCACGGCGCCGGCGTATCGCGGCCGGGGCGGGGCGCGCGAGCTGCTCACGCGCATGCTCGAGGCGGCGGTGGCGGAGGGGCAGGAGTTCGCGATGCTGTTCTCGGAGATCGCGCCGGCCTTTTACGAGCGGCTCGACTTCGTGCCCGTGCCGCTGGCGGAGTGGACGATCGAAGTGGACCAGAAACGCGGCGGGGCGCCGGCCATGCTCGTCAGGAGCGGCGACAACCGCGACCTTCACAACATCGTCGAGATGAGCGCGACCCGTGTGGCTCACGCGAGGCTGGCGCTCGATCGCAGTGAAGACTTCATCAAGTTCGGGATTTCCAGGAAGCGGCTGCTGTCAGGATTCTCGCCGGCCGCGACGCGCGACACCGAGTTTCTCGTCGTCGAAGAGGGCCATCAGGCCGTGGCCTACCTGGTTTCCACATCGATCGACGGCCGATGGATTATCGAGGAGGCCGGCGATCGCGATCCCGCCGGCGCGCGGCTCGGCGCGATGTTGCAAGTGATGCTCGCGCGAAACCCAAGCGAGCGCCTTCCCGAGATCCGCGCGTGGTGGCCGCACGGGTTTGTGCCGCCGCAACTGCGCGTCGCGGCGTCAACGTCGACGCAGGAAGTCCTGATGATCCGCCCGCTGAAAGATCGGATGCTGCCGCTGCCACCGCTTGCCGCGGCGGAAGTGGTGTACTGGCACGCGGACTACTTCTGAGACTCGGGCGCTGCCGCGCCCTCGTGGGACTCGCCGCTTCCGCGGCTCGTGGGAGTGGGGGGCGGGGAGGGGCCACGGGGGGTGGGGGGGGGGTAACCCCCCGGGGAGGGGGCCGGGGGGGGGGCGGGGGGTGAGTGGATTATGACGCGCAATAC
>JANOZI010000112.1:0-17604 GCA_031429375.1 Acidobacteriota bacterium
TTCACGCCGGTCTTCGTCAGCATGACGTTGCCGGGCTTCAGGTCGCGATGGATGATGCCGTGCCGGTGCGCCGCATCGAGCGCGCTCGCCATCTCGATCGCGAAACGGATCGCCTGATCGGGTGGCACCGGTCCTTTCACCAGTCGATCCGCCAGCGTCTGCCCCTCGAGGCACGGCATGACGAGAAAGTAAATGCCGTCGTGCTCGCCGACGTCGTAGAGCGGACAAATGTTCGGGTGCTCGAGGGCGGAGATCGCGCGGGCTTCCCGTTCGAAGCGCTCGCGCCGGTCCGGATCGGACGCCGCGTGGTCAGGCAGGACCTTGATCGCGACGACGCGATTCAGGCGGCTGTCTTTGGCGCGATAGACGTCGCCCATGCCACCGGACCCAAGGGCTCCGATGATTTCGTAAGGGCCGAGACGTGCACCGGATGCCAGCGCCATTGTGGGAGCGCCGGAATGATACAGCGTTTTCGCCCGGATCGACGCCGCAGAAGCGGGTGCTCACAACAACCGCGTCACCGCCCGAATCAACCACCGAGGCGTCCTTGCCTGACGTCCTGTTTGAGTTGCCGGACGTAGCGTTCCATCGTCGGGACCAGATCGGCGTATCGGCTGGCCGTCTGCACGTGAAACCGGACGCGAGCGGCACGTGAGCGTTCAAACACCAGCACGCCGCGCGAGAGCACCCGGTGGGCCAGGAGCGGCGGGGCATCGTTGAGGATCACCATCTGGACATCGTTGCGGTGCAGCGCCGCGCCGAGTTCAAGCGCCAGCTTCAGCTGGTAGCGGAGCGCGCGCGCCTCGGGGATCCGGCGGCGCAGCAGCAGGGCGATGTCGATGTCGCTGTCGGGCCGGGCGCGACCCTGCGCCACCGAACCGAAGATGTAAGCGGCCTGAATGTCCGCGTGCCTGGCGACGCATCGAGCCACCGCGCGAGCGGCCGCAGACAACGCCGGAGCACGTCGCAAGGACGGGGTAGTCACCGTGGATTCTCGCCGGTAGTATAGCAACGCCCATCCGCCATTAGCGGCGCGCGCGCCCCTCGACGGAACCGGTTCAACGGCCGCGACATGCGGTTGACCGATGTCTACGGCACGCTGGTTCTACTGATCGTGAACACGTAACGCTGACGGTCACGAAGACGGCGAGTAAGAGGGCACACGAGCGACGAGATATCGCGAGCCACTGTGATCGCGACCTCGCGGTTGAGCTTCGTTGGCCGGGCCGTTTGGCGTTGAAGTCGTGAACGTCGACTCGAACCGGTCAGCTCAAGTGTTCACGTCATGTTCTGCGCGAGCCTTTAGCCGGAGTGCTTCTGGCGTGACTCGAGAAAGGCAATGTCCTCGGCGTCGCCCGGTGCCGAACGCGCCGCTTTGGCGATCCGCTTCAGACGCAGGAGGTCCTGCTCGGCGGCCACGTCGAACACCTGCCCGCGAATCTTGATTCGCGTCGCCTGCTCGGCGAGCTTCGCTGCCGGAATGGGGAAATCGAACAGGAGGTCGACGCGCAGACCTGTCTCCGCGTTGAAGAAGAACGCACTCGCTGGCGCATCGAGGCGAAGCCGGATGGCCGCCACCTTCCGCTCGGCGATCGTCGAGATCACCTCTCCCGCTTCGTTCAGACGTGAGACGAGCTCGAGTCCGCGGTCGTAGAAGAAACCGAGGGTACCAGCGAGACGGTCGCCCGGATGCGCGATCACGAAATCGAAATCACGCGTGACTCTGCGTGATCCCAGCACCACAAGCGCCATGCCCCCCACGAGCACTGGCGCGAGGCCGAGGGCGCGGAGACCCTGGACAATGTCGCCGACCGCCTGGAGATGATCGACGGGGTCGGGCATCTCACGATCCCGCCGGATAGACTCCTGGCAGCGGGCCGGCGAAGCGACGGAGGCGCCTCACGGCGGCCGGGTGCCCGCGAAGGTCGGCGAGGACCGCGGCATAGCGGAAATTGTCGGCAATCCGGCGGGCGGCCTGGCGTGACTGCAGCCGAGCCTGTCCTCCCAGGGACGCGATCCGTTTCTTCTCCGCGACGGACAACCGCTGGCTGCGAGCGCGTCCCCCGCGGCGCCCCAATGCCCTCGCCATGTGCGATGCGTTCATGAACCCTATTTTACTTAGCGCTAAGCATAAAAGCAACGGACGAGGTCGACGTCATCGCGGCTTTTCGACGTACCGAACCGCGCAGGGCAAGGCGTTCCGCCTCGTGCCCTTCCATGACCAATGGCCCGGCCCGCTAATTACCCTCGACCCCGTCCAGGCCGATCGAGCAGGCGCCGCCGACACTGAACGACGCGGTGCGCTAGAATCCGCCTCACGGTTCGCTCCAGGAGGCGATGACTGTGCCGAAAAAGCGGTTGGTGGGACGACGGCGGTTCATGACCGGAGCGGCAACCGGCGCCGCGGCACTCGTGTCGACGCCGCTGTCGGCGCAGAGCGCGGGACAGAACCCTCCCGCCCCACCGGCCCTACCCACCCCACCAGCCCCGTCGGCCGACGTCTACAACACCGACCGGCCCGGCTCCGACTTCATGGTGGATCTGATCAAGTCGCTCGGCTTCGAGTACGCCGCCGCCAACCCGGGCGGATCGTTCCGCGCGCTGCACGAATCGCTCGTCAACTACGGCGGCAATCGGATGCCGGAGCTGCTGACCTGCTGCCACGAAGAGTCGTCTGTCGCGATGGCGCACGGCTACGCCAAGATCGAAGGCAAGCCGATGCTGGTGATGGCCCACGGCACGGTGGGCCTGCAGCACGCCTCGATGGCGATCTACAACGCCTACGCCGATCGCGTACCGGTCTACATCGTGCTCGGCAACATCCTCGACATCCAGTGGCGCCGCAACGACGTCGAATGGACCCACGCGGTGCAGGACGCGGCCGCGATGGTGCGCGACTGCATCAAGTGGGACGACACGCCGGTGTCGCTGTCGCACTTCGCCGAGTCGGCGGTGCGCGCCTACAAGATCGCGATGACGCCGCCGATGGGCCCGGTGATCCTGGTGGCCGATGGGCCGATGCAGGAAGAGGGCATTCCGCTCGCCGATCGGCCGCGGCTGCGCGTGCCGAAGCTGACGCCGACCACGCCGCCGGCGGGGGAGAGCGGCGCGGTGAACGAGCTGGCCCGCCTGCTCGTGTCCGCCGATAACCCCGCGATCATCGCCGGCCGCGCCGCGCGGACACCGCGCGGGCTCACGCTGCTCGTCGAGCTCGCCGAATTGCTGCAGGCGCCGGTGCAGGACGGCAAGCAGTTCGTGCAGCGGATGAATTTCCCCAGCCGCCATCCGCTTCGCGGCGGCAACGTCGCCGAAGCCGATCTCGTGCTTGGCCTCGAAATGCCGGATTTCTTCCAGCAGATTCACACGCTCACGCCGATCAATCGCTTTGGAATGGAAGCCCGGCGTCAGACCAAGCCCGGCACGAAGATCGCGACCATCTCGTCGCATGAGCTGCTGAGCAACAGCAACTACCAGGACTTCGGCCGCTACACCGAAGCCGACCTCGCCATCGTCGCCGACGCGGAAGCGACGATGCCGGCGCTGATCGAGGAGTGCACGCGTCTCATCACGGCGGATCGACGGCGATTCTTCGACGATCGTGGACGGCGGCTCGCGGCAGCGTCGAAAGCGCGGCGCGATCTCAACGTCGAAGAAGCGGCGTGGGGCTGGGACGCGAGCCCGATCTCGACGGCACGGATGGCGGCCGAACTCTGGAACCTGATCAAGGACGAAGACTGGTCGCTGGTGTCCGACACCACCTTCGTCAATCATTGGCCGCTCAAGCTTTGGGACGTGACGAAGCACCATCACTACATCGGCTGGTCGGGCGCCTACGGCATTGGCTACGGCGCGCCCGCCGCGGTGGGCGCGGCGCTCGCCAACAAGAAGCACGGCCGGCTCAGCGTCAACATCCAGTGCGACGGCGACTTGAATTACGCGCCCGGCGTGTTGTGGACGGCGGCGCATCACCGCATTCCGCTGCTCACGGTGATGCACAATAACCGCGCCTATCACCAGGAGCGGATGTTCGTCGCCGACATGGCGGCGCGCGCCAACCGCGACGTCAGCCGATCGAACATCGGCAACGAGCTGGCGGATCCGTTCATCGACTACGCGTCACTGGCGAAGGCGTATGGCATGTACGGAGCCGGTCCGATCGAAAACCCGAACGATCTGGGCCCCGCACTTAAGCGCGCGATTGAAGTTGTCAAGCGCGGTGAACCGGCACTTGTGGATGTGGTGACGCAACCAAGATGAGAATTGTCCTCGCGTTGATCGTGATGTTTGCGGCGATCGACAAACCTGAAGGTGTGTCGCCACCTGCGGCCGATCAAGCGCCGGCGCCGAACGCGGAAAAAGGGAAGCGGCTCTACGCCGGCAACGCCTGCTATTTCTGCCACGGCACGCTGGGCCAGGGCCTCGCGGTCAATGGCGCGCGGATCGGTCCGCCGTCGCGCGCGCTCGCCGGCTTCACGGCTTACGTGCGCCGGCCGACAGGCGCCATGCCGGCGTTTACCGACCAGATCCTGTCGGATGCGGACCTCGCCGACATCTACGCATTCCTGCGAACGATGTCGACGGCCAAGGCCGCGAAGGATATTCCTCTGCTGGCGCCGTTGAAAGGGAAGTGAAGGCGGCGTTACCGGTTGACACGTCGTAGTTACGCGGCGCGATCGGATGAATCGTGTCTTCGCAGCTGCACCGGCATACCGAAGGTCAGTCCCTTCTCAGCGCGGATGTCCACGGCGGCAGGCGATTCGAGCCGGGCCGGTGAAAAAAAGCTGTTTGCCACCCACTGGGAGCCGCGCCGCGTGCCGGGTGCGAGGGCCATCAGCGGGCCCGGGCATCATCATCGCGCCCACGGGCCTACGAGGGCGGGGCGGTGTCTATCGCGCCGACCGCGACCAGTACAGATAGAAGGGCAGGCCCATCGCCACCAGCCCGAGGCCGGCGATTGACTCTGTCGGCCGCTCCATTAACGTGTTCCAGACGAGCGCGAACGACCCAAGTACGTAGAGCGCTGGGACCACGGGATAGCCGAGCGCACGATACGGCCGGGGCATCTCCGCACGCCGTGCCCGCAGCACGAAGATGGCCGCGCCGCCCAGGGTGCCGAAGAGCACCGACGCAAAGGTCACATATGTGAAGAGCGCCGCGTAGCCGCCTGTGAGCGTGAGGAACGCCGACCAAGCGCTCGTGATGACGAGCGCGATATGAGGGGTGCGATACACCGGGTGCACCCGCGCCGCCTGCGGCACGAAGCGCCCGTCGGCCGCCATCGCGAAACACGTTCGCGACGAGGCGATGACGCCGGCCACGTTGCAGCCGAAGGTGGACACCACCACGCTGGCCGCCACGAGCGCCGCGCCGGCCGGGCCCACGAGCGCCGTCACCGCTCGCTCGGCGATCCGGGTGACGCCGGACATTTCGTCGATGGTGAGCGAGTAAACGTAGGCCAGATTCACGCTGACGTAGAGGGCCGTCAGCGCCAGCGTGCCGTAGATCAAGGCGCGCGGCACGTTTCGCGCCGCGTCCTTGATCTCCCCCGCCGCAAACGCCACGTAGTACCAGCCCTCGTAGGTCCACATCACCGCGATCATGATCACGCCGAACGACGCCAGCGGGCGCAGCGCACCGGGCGGCACCACCGGCGTCAGCACCGGGTCGACGCGCATGTAGGCGATGGCCAGCAACGGGATCGCGACCAGGGCGCCGACCTTGGCCACCGTCAGGACGGTGTTCGCGAGGTTGCCGCTGCGAACGCCGACGTAGTTGATCGCGGTGATCACGGCGATCGATCCCGCGGCCACCAGCTGCCCGGCACTGATGCTCCAGGCACCCCACGGCATGGCGAACGTGGTGAGCACCCGGTCGGTGCCGAGCGATGGGAAGAAGTAGCTGAAGTACTCCGCAAACCCCACGGCCACCGTGGCGACGCTGCCCGTGAGAATCACGAGCAGGCACGCCCAGCCGAACAGGAAGCCCCACACCGCGCCGTACGCCTCGCTCAGGAACACGTAGAGCCCGCCCGACCGCGGGAACATCGATCCCATCTCGGCGTAGGTGAGGCCCCCCGTCATGGCGAGCAGGCCGCCCACCACCCACGCCGCCAGCACCAGGGGCGTGGACGGCAGCTCCTGCACCATGTTGCCGGTGGTCAGGAAGATTCCGGAGCCGATGACACTGCCGATGACCAGCAGCATGGCGCCCAGGAGGCCGATGCCGCGAACGAGCTGGGCATCCGCATCGGGCGTTGATTGAATGTTCATGGTCACCGTGTTTACTCGCTGCTGATTCGATAAAGCGAACCAGCCGTTCGAATGATCAGGCTGTCGCGATCGATCGCCGGTGAGGCCATCGTGAACTCGTCGAGCACGTTCTGGCCGAGCACCTTGAACTCGGGCCCGGCCTGGATCACGTAGGTCGTGCCGTCTTCGCTCATCGCGAACAGCTTGCCGTTGTAGGCCCAGGGCGACGACGTAAATCCGCTGGCGGTGGGATCGAGCCGGACCTTGGTGTAAATCTCCTTGCCCGTCCTGGCGTCGTGACAGGTCAGGAACCCGCGATCGAACAGCGTGTAGTAGTAATCGCCGTAGACGATCGGCGACGGATTGTAGGGCCCGCCCTGCGGCAGCGACCATGCGATCGCGTCGTTGCTGGTCGCGCCTTTCGCCAGCGAGATATCGCCCGACGCGCCCGGCTTGATGGCGTAGACCGGGCGGACCTGATCGCCGACGTAGCCTGACGCCACGTACAGCAGCCCGAACTTCGAGAACGGCGTGGGAATCGCGATGCTCGACATCGGCCCGAGTTGCCACAGCAGCTTGCCCTCGAGGTCGTACGAGCGGATGTTGCCGGTGGCTGACGTAATGATCTCGGTGCGGCCGGCGTGTTCCCAGATGTACGGCGACGCCCAGTTGGTTTCCGCCTTGCGGTCGACGCGCCACACCGTCTTGCCGGTCCGCGCATCGAGCGCGGTGACGTACGACTGCAGATCGTTGTCGTTGACGAGGTAGAGGCGGCCCTTGTGCACCACCGGCGATGCGGCCGTGCCCCAGCCGTTCCTCGTCGGGAATGGCCCAAGCGGTTGCGACCACACCAGTCGGCCCGCGAAATCGTAGGCGAAGATTCCGACGTTGCCGAATGTCACGTAGACGCGTTCGCCGTCGGTGGTCGGCGTCTCGGACGCATAGGTGTTCTTCAGGTGCCGCGCGTTTGGCGGAAGTCCCCGATGCGCCTCTCGCTCCCACGCGATCTTGCCGGTGGTCCAGTCCAGCGCGTACACCATCCAGCGATGCTCGGTTTTCGGCGCCGGCCGCTCGCCGCCGAAGTACAAGCCTTTCTGCGGCGCCTCGGTGTCGCCGCCCGGCACGACTGACGTGATGAACACGCGATCGCCCCACACGATCGGCGACGACCAGCCGTGGCCCGGAATCGCCGTCTTCCACCGCACGTTCTTCGTCGTGCTCCAGGTCTCGGGGAGCGTCGACGAGTCCGACACCCCGAGCGATCCCGGCCCGCGGAACTGCGGCCACTGCTCGGCGTGGACGGCGAGCGTTCCCGCGACAAGCGCGAAAAGCAGGACGAGCACTGTTGGCACCCCTGGCACCCTTGGCACCCGCACTCTTCGCACCTTTGGAACCGTACGCACTGTACGCACCTTCATTTTGCTTATTCGGGAAGTTGGTCGCCCTTGGGTTCCGGCAGGAAGAAACTGGTGATGAGCCCGCCGGCATAGACGAAGGTGACGACAATGGCGGAAGCGTACGCGAGTCGCGCCGACGGCGTCGTCCCTGGCATGACGTTGACGAGCTGGGTCGTGATGAACGCGAAGCTGGTGCCGAGCATGCGCCCGCCGATATTGGCCGCAAAGCCCTCACCGGTGCCTCGCAGGTGCGTTGGATAGACGCGCGGCAGGTAGTTCCCCCAGAAACTGAGCTGGCCGACCGTGAAGACACCGGCGGCAAACATCCCCCACTTCGTCAACTCGAGGCTGTTGGTCGCGGCATAGAAGAAGACGAACGGGATAATCAGCAGGCCCGGGATCTGGAAGGTCCTGATCAACTTCCGCCGCGACACGATCTGGAGCGCCAGGATCGCGAGCAGGAAACGTCCGACCAGCCCGCCAATTTCCTGGTAGCCCTGCACGAGGCTCGCGGTTTGCTGTTGCTGCGGCGGCGCGAGCTCGTGCACTTCCGGCAGCCCGGGCACGATGCGCGGCATTTGTTGAATGGCGCCAAAGGCCGCGCCGTAGGCGAACGCAAACATCAGCGTGGTGACGATGGTGGTGCGGCGCAGCTCCGGTGCGAACAGCGCCGCGATCGACGGGCGCTTCAACGTGCCTGCCGCCTTCCGCGCCTTCCACGCCGGCGACTCCGGCAGGAACGGGCGGATGATGAGCACCGGAATCGCCGGGATGATGCCCGAGATCAACGTGTAACGCCAGGGTGCGTGCCCGCCGGCGATTTCCGGAAATGAATTGCCGTAGGTCACGCAAATTGCGTATGCGGCGGTCACCATGATGCCGCCCAGCGACGAGAATGCCTGCGTGTAGCCGAGCGCCGCTTCGCGCTGCTTGGCATCGGTGAAGATCTCGGCGATCCAGGCGACGCCGGCGACGAACTCGACGAACACGCCGATGTAGGTGGTCGATCGCAGCACCAGCAGCATCGTGATGTTGGTCGAGAACCCTGCCGCAAACGCCGAGAAGGCGTAGAGCAGGATGCTGCCGACCAGCACACGCCGCCGGCCGTAGCGATCGGTCAGGTACCCGCCGAGCAGGCCAAACGCGCCGCCGACAATCGCGGGCACCCAGAAAAACATGCCGACCCAGAAGTTGAATTCCGGCGTTCCGGGTTTGGCGCGGGTCAGCTCGCCGATCGCGGGACCGACGACGAGCGGGGCCATCAGCACGGCATAGATGTCGAACGCGAAACCGAGGGCGGCAATCGCGCAGATCAACCACTGCAACGGAGTCAGTCGCGGTGAAGTCATCGTGTGCCGCGTAGTATAGCGTCAAGATCAGGAGGTTTCAGAGACAGGAGGTTTCACAGGAGACCAGGCGATCAGGAGAAAAACAACTCCTGATCTCGTCACCTCCTGTAAAGTCGCATACCGGAGGGACGAGTCAATGTCGTGGATTGCACTGGCCGCGAGCGCGGCACTGTCATGGGGATTGTATGGGGCCTCGCTGCACCGCGGCCAGACCGAGCTGGGGAATCCGATGCGCGCCATGCTGTGCGTGGGCATCGCGTATTTTTTGATCGCGGTGCTCGTGCCCGCGGCGGCGCTGACCTCGCAAGGCGAGTGGCGCAACTTCACGCTGACCGGCACCGCCACCGCCACGATGGCCGGCGCGCTCGGCGCCCTCGGCGCCGTGTGCATCACCTACGCGTTCCGCGCCGGGGGCTCGCCGACGATCGTGATGCCGCTGGTGTTCGGCGGCGCGCCGCTCGTCAACGTGATCTCGACGATGATCATGCATCCGCCGAAGACCGCGCCGAATCCGCTGTTCTACGTCGGCGTGCTGCTCGCTGCGGGTGGAGCGGGAATGGTGTTGTACTTCCGGCCGGCGCCGTAAACGCGCTCGCCGGCGCCTCAGTATTGGTCTGCAAGACCCTATGAGAAACGTGTCCAGTCTGATGATCGTCTTGATGGTGTCCGGCAGCTCTGCCGGACTGGCGCAGCACTGGCCGCACTGGCGCGGGCCGACGCACGACGGCGTCAGCCTCGAAACGGGCTTGCCCGTGAGCTGGAGCGCAGTATGCGCCCCGACCGGTGTCGAAGACGCGCCCGGCGGCCCCTTTGCTGCGGATGACACGGCCGAGGTGCAGCGCGGCCCCTTCGACTCGCAACGCGCGGATCAGACCCGCGCGTTGCTCGCTCAGGGCAGGCCCTTCGACTCGGGTAGCTCCGGGCTGACGCCCGGAGCCACCCTCGCTCAGGGCAGGCAACGGCCTGGCGGCGGGAACTTCGAAGGGCGGCCGCTCGTGCCCGCCGTGTGCGCGAACATCAAGACCAGCAACGTGTCGTGGCGGTTGCCGCTGCCGGCCTATAGCGGGTCGACCCCGATCATCTGGGGCGACACGATTTTCTTGAATGTGGCGACGGGCACCAATACCGGCGTGCTCGAGTTGTGGTCGATCGATCGCAACAAGCAAGCGGTCAATTGGAAGCGGCCGCTCGTCAACTCCAATCACATGGAGCGCAAGCAGAACATGTCGTCGCCCTCGCCGGTCACCGACGGCAAGTACGTCTGGGTGATGACCGGGCTCGGCGTGCTCAAGGCGTTTGATTTCGCCGGCCAGGAGATCTGGGCGCGGAACATCCAGACCGACTACGGCCGGTTCGGCCTGAACTGGGGCTACGCCTCATCGCCGCTGCTGAAGGGCGATGCGCTCTACGTGCCCGTCCTCCACGGCATGAAGACGGATGATCCGTCCTACATCCTCAAGATTGACAAGCTGACCGGCAAGACCGTGTGGCGGGTCGAGCGTCCGAACCCGGCGGTGCACGAATCGCCCGACGCGTACATCACGCCGGCGTGGATCGAAGCGAACGGCCGCGCGGAGTTGATCATCACCGGTGGCGACGTGGTGTCGGGCCACGACCCGGCCACGGGCAAGGAGTACTGGCGCGCCGACGTGCTGAACCCGAACCGCAACGGCGCGTATCGCATCATCGCGTCGCCGACGATCGTCAACGACCTGATCATCGCGCCGACCCGCGTCAGCCCGATGGTGGCGATGCGGCCCGGCGGCAGCGGCGATGTCGCCGCCAGCCATGTCGTCTGGACGTTCAACCAGGGCCCCGACGTGCCCACGCCGGTGAGCGACGGCAAGCTGCTGTACGTGGTGCGCGACACCGGCGTCGCCTTTGCGCTCGACGTCAAGACCGGCGCGACCGTCTACGGCCCGGTCCGGCTGCCGTCTGGCACCTACAGCGCCTCGCCGATTCTCGCCGACGGCAAAATCTACGTGACGACCGAAGAGGACGGCCTCACCACGGTCTACCGCGCCGGTCCAAAATTCGAGATCCTGTCGTCGAACCGCCTGCTCGATGACTGCGCCCCGTACTGCCTCAGCACGGTGGCGGTGTCTGACGGGCAGTTGTTCCTGCGCACGTCCTCATTTCTCTGGGCGATCGGCGATCGGCGCAAGAGCAAGTAGAGGCGGGTCTTAAGACCCGCCCCGGCAATCCCTAGAATCCCCAGGCGATCAGCTTGTCGGCGTCCTTGACCACGATAGTCCGGCCGGCAAACGCGGGGTGCGCCCACATCGCCGAATCGGCCACGGTGTAGCGCTTCAATTCCTCGAAGCGCGCCGGATTGGCCCTGGCGACAATCAGCTCGCTGTTGGTCGTGCCGAGCAGCAGGTACTCGCCGGCCCGCCCGATCGACGCGTTGTCTGCGTCGCGTCCCTTTGTCGTCCACAGCGTCTTGCCGGTTGCGGCGTCGATGGCGAAGAACTGGCCGCGGTTCTTGTTCGACAACCCGTACACCGTCGTGCCGATCGCGGCCGGCGAGCTCATGTACATCGAGACCTGATCGTTGCTCCACGCCGGGGTGGCGGTCCACTGCGTGCCGGCGCGCGCGATGCGAAGCGCGATGGTCGGGTTCTCGAGGCCGCCATAGATCAGCAGGTCGCCGATCATCACGGGCGTCACGGAATTCTGTTCGAACGGCGTCTTGATCGGCACCCGCCACAACAATTGTCCCCTGGCGGCATCGACCGCGACCAGGGCGTTCTGCGACTGCGTGATGATCTGCCGCGTGCCGCCGATCGTGACCGCGATGGGTGAAACATACGACGGACCGTCGCCGGACCATTGCCATTTCACGGCGCCGGTCGCCGCATCCATCGCCGTGAGCCCGCTGGTGGTTCCTGTCCTGAGCGAGGGTGACTCCGCTTGCGGAGTCGCCCGAGTCGAAGGGCCGCCCAGAAATGCGATCACCGCAGTGCCATCCACCATGGGAGAGGTGGCGGTGCCGAAATCCGGTGGGGTGGGTGGTGCGGGCTTGCGCCACAACAACTTGCCGGTTGCCAGGTCGTGCGCGGAGAAGATGCCGCTGATGCCCAGCGTGAAGACGCGGCCGCCGGCGATCGCCGGCGTCGACTTCGGCCCCGGTCCGTGGCCTGTCGCCGCCGGGTTCATCGTGTACGGAGCGTCAACGCCGTCTTCCCACAGACGCTTGCCGGACTGCAGGTCGTAAGCGGCGATGACTTCGCGATTGCCCTGGCGCGAATGCAGCACGACGCGGTTGCCGTTGACGACCGGCGATGAATGGCCGGCGCCGACCGGCGCCTCCCACTGTTTGGTCAGTTGGGCCGGCCACGTCGTGGGCGGCGTGAACGACGAGGCGACCCCGTCGCGCGCGGGCCCGCGCCACTGGGGCCACGATGCAACCGGAGCCTGTGCGAAAACGCTCCACATGCAGCTCACGGAAACACAGAAACACAGAAACACTGAAACGCGTTTCGGGATGGGTTCTGAAAAGAGTCTCTGTGTTTCGGCCTGCCCCGAGCGAAGTCGAGGGGTGTTTCGGTGTTTCTGTGTCATGCATTTACTCCGATTTGAGAGCCGACAATACCGGAGTGCGGTTAGCGATCCGTACTGCAAAGAGCGACGCGACCACTCCCGTGATCGCCACTGCGGCCAACAGAATGGCCAGCGCGCCGATCGGCATCGTCTGCGCGCGATCGCGAAGCGCCGGCAGCACCGCGACGATGGCCGAGACGGCGCCGAGCAGCAGGCCGCCGCCGACCAGCGCGAGGCTTTCGCCCAGCACCATGCCGCGGACGTCGGCATGGCTGAACCCCACCGCTTTGAGCAGCCCGATTTCGCGCTTGCGCTCGAGCACGTTGCGTGCCAGCACGGCGCCGAGTCCCACCGTACCGAGCAGCAACCCCAGCGATCCCAGCGCCTGGAACGTCGCCAGGTAGGTATTTTCCACTTCGTGATACGACGCCCACCGCTCGCGCGTGTCAATCACATCGAGTCCGAAATCCGACAACCGATCTTCCAGATGAGTCGTGACCTCGCCGGCGCGCGCCGGCGGCGTGTCGATCAGCCAGACGCGGTAACCTTCGTCTCTGGGAAACAGCCGCACGAAATGAGCTTCGCCGATGATCAGCTCGGACTGCAGCACGCTGTCGGCCAGCGCGCCCACGATTCGCAGGCGCGTCGGCGCCGAGCCCTCGGGGTTGAGAATGAAGTCGTCGCCGATGCCGAGGTGCAGCACGTACATCAACGTGGTCTGATCCGCAATCGCCGGAATCGCGCCATCGTCAAACTTGCGATTCAACAGGCGCCACGGGTTGCCCTGTTCCTCGGCGGTCGCGGCCAGAGATGCGGCGAACGAGAAGCGCGGCTCGTCGTAAAAGCGCGACTCGGGTGCGATGATGCGCGGGCTGGCCGGCTTGTAAAGCGTGAGACAGCTGGTCTCATCTCCCGGGCGCAGCCGAAAGCGCGTGATGGTCGTCCCGGTCAGCAGCGGATCGGTGCTGTCGATGCCGAGGCCGTCGCGGCCGCCGGCGGTGTTGGGATCGAACATCAGCGGAGCGACCGCCTCGGCCATCAGCGGATAGCCACCCGTACCCGATGTCTTCTCCAGCGAGAGGCCGGTGGAATCTTTGCGGAACGCGCCGACGCTGACCAGCACGAAACAGGCGAACGCGATCAGCGCGAGGCTGAGCACCGATCGCGCGGGTCGCGCGGCGGTGTGGCGGAAGCCGAGCCTGGCGACTCCCGCGAAGCCCTGTTGCAACGTGCTCGATCCGCGCGGGCGGCGGAGCAACACCGACGCCGCGCACAGGCCGGCGACGAGCCAGGCGCCGCCGGCGCCAAAGAAGCCGGCGGTCTGGTCGATCCTGTCAGATACGGAAGCAATGATCAGCGCGACGCCAAGCGAGGCGAGCGCGATCGCCGTGGCCTGCAGCGGTGCGGCTTTCGGGCGGTGTGCCCCTGCAGTGCGGGGCCTGGCGCGCGCATCGGCGTCGCCCTTCAGTAGCGATCGCGCGGAGCGGCGGCTCATCGCGCGCACGCCGAGCCAGAGCGCGAGCAGTCCCGCGGCGAACGCGCCGATCACGCCTGCGGCCAGCGACGCCGGTGCCACATGCAGTTCGAGCCGCGTCGTGCCGACCGCGCCGACCCACCACGTGCGCAGGCCGTACATGATCAGCGCGCCGTAGCCGACCGCCGCGGCGGCGCCGATGATCGCGCCGATTGTCGCGAGCACGAACCCTTCGCGGACGAACGAGCTCCGGATCGCGGTGGGGGAGAATCCGACTGCCGCGAGCAGCCCCACTTCGCGCGTGCGCTGTTCCAGTCCGACAGCGAAAAACAAATACGCGAGCAGCAACGCCGACACCACGAGGAAGAAACTGAAATACAGGAAGTACTCGCCGAAGTCGGTGGTGCCCTGCGCTGCGGCAGCTGCGGCATCGCGAACGCTGCGCGCCGACAGGCCTGCGGCCGCAGGATCGATGTCCTTTGCATTGATCGGTGCGCGCCCTGACAGTCGCAGCGACGAGACGTTGCCGAATCGCGATCCCCAGATCCGCTGGCCTTCGGCGAGCGGCACGATGGCCTTCGGGGCCGCGCGCCACGCGTCCCAGTAGTCTTCGTCTTTCGGCCGGATGCGTTTCAGCTCGACGGGGAAGGGCGGGTCCCACGACGTCATGTCGGCGGCGTCGCTGATGCCGGGGTAGTCGGGTGTCAGCGTGCGATCGCCGCCGACCCCGGACATCGGCACCACGCCGCGAAATGACAACGTCGCCGTCCTGGTCTCGAGGCCGTCGTCATCGTTCCAGACGTAGTACTCGAGCGCGACCTCGTCGCCCACCCTGGCTTCGAGATCGGCAGCCGCCCACTCGTTGAGAAAAAGGGCTCGGGGATCCCCGTCCCCTGTTCCGAGCGCCGTCACGGTCGAGTACGGAATGTCTCTGTTTCCAATCCGAATCGTGTTGGCGACATAGGTGAGGACCGGTGTGACCGTCCGGCCGTCGCGCGCGGCGATTCGCTCGACCTCCGCTGCCAGCTCCTTCGTCAGAAAACCGGCGCGGCTTTCGATCGCCGTCTCTCCCCCTGGCGTTTCGCGCGCACGCAGGCCGAGGTCGTCGAGCGACGCCGCCGGTGCGATGACATCGCGAACGAGCTTCGCGGCATCGTGCACCGGCCCGTGGCCGGCGATCAGCATCACGTTCACGCGCTCGCCAAGACCCAGGTCGCGCTGCAGCCGTGCCATCGGCAGGTAGATCGCCAGAACTGGTCCTTGTGACGGTGCGAGCGAAAACTCGCCGAGCGCGCTCTCGTCGAGCACCCGCCCAACATTCACACGAATGCGCTCGCCGGTTGTTTCACGCCGGCCCTGCAGACTCGCCAGGGGGATGTCGCTCGGCCGCGCGACCCGCACCGTCACGGTGTCGCCGGCGCGCGCGCCGAGTTCGGCCGCCCGCGCGGGGCTGATCAGCGCCTCGCGCCCGGTCACGCCCAGGCTGTCGATGCCGTGAAAGCGGCCAAAGCGCTCATCGATGCCGTACACCGCCACCCGCCCGGCCGTACGTTTCGATTCGTCGTGAACGACGGCGCCCTCGAAGACGATCATCGGCGCGGCCGATCGCAGGGCAGGCGACGGACGGGCCGTGACCTCGTCGGCTAGTGCTGCACGGAAGAAGGTCGGCGAGGTGACGACGATGTCGGTGGCGCCAAGCCGGCTCAGCGCCAGCTCGTGCAGGCTGTCGCGGACCGAGGACCCCACCAGCAGCGCCCCCGCCAGCACGGCGACGGCGACGGCCACGCCGAGGACGACCATCACGTTGGTGGCCGCATAAAACCGCAGGCTCGCGCGCGTGAGTGTGATTTTCGGGGCCTGACCCCAATCATCCCTAAGTGTGATTTTCGGGGCCTGGCCCCTATCATCCCTTGGCATCGCTATTGCGACAGTGTGCCGCGGCTCATGGTCCAGCGCCGCTCGAACCGGGAGCCGAGCGCTTCGCTGTGCGTGACGACAAGCAGGATCGCCTTCTGCCGGGCATGCAGCGTCACCAACAGATCCGCGACGACGACGGCGGTGTCGGCGTCGAGGTTGCCGGTCGGCTCGTCGCAGAGCAGCAGGCGCGGTTGGCGGATGAGCGCGCGCGCGATCGCCGCGCGCTGCTTCTCGCCGCCCGACAGCTCCGCGGGTTTGTGATCGACACGGTCCGACAGGCCGACCTGAGACAGCAACGCCCGCGCCCGCTCCGCCGCCTGGTCGTCGCGCTCGCCGACCAGCGTAGGCACCAGCACGTTTTCGAGCACGGTGCACTGCGGCAGCAGGCAATGATCCTGGAGCACGAATCCGATGTCGCGATTGCGAAACGCGGCAAGCGATGCCGGCGAGAGCGTGTAGGGGTCGGTGGCGTCGAGCGTCACCTTGCCCGAAGTCGGCGGCTCGAGGCCGCCAAGAATATAGAGCAGCGTGCTCTTACCCGATCCGGACGGCCCCATGACGCTGGCCGAGTCACCCGGCTTGAGCGTGAGCGACACATCGCGCAGCACCACCAACTCGCCAGTGGGTGAGGGATAGCTCTTGGAGAGGTTAGTCGCTTCCAGCATTGATTCCGGACGGTGTAGCGCGGGTCTTCAGACCCGCGGTGTGACTGTCTCGTACGCCGCCAACACCCCTTGCGCCATGTGCTGCACCGTGTAATGCGCGCGGACACCCGCGGCGCCCCGCTGGCCCATCTCGGCGGCCCGCGCGGGATCGCGCCACACATCGTACAGCGCATCGGCGATGTCGGCGCCCGACTCCGACCTGGCGAGCAGCCCGCCCCCGGTCCTGGCAATCATCTCGGGAAAGGCGCCGAAGTTGGGTTGCACCACCGGCACCCCGCACGCCATGGCCTCGAGCACGTACAGGCCCTTCGGCTCTCGGTACGGGCTCGGCACCGACAAGACGTCGATGTCGTGGAAGAACTGCACCTTCTTCGCCCGATCGACGGCGCCGCGATAGACGAACTCCTCGCCCAGCCCCGCCTCGCGCAGGCGGCCGGCAATACCGTCGAAATAGCCGCGGTGTTCGGGCGCGAGATACCCGCCGGCGACCAGCCGTGATGGCGGCAGGCCCTTCTCGTGTCGGAGGATCCTGTACGCCTCGGCCAGGTTGTGCAGTCCTTTCTCCGGAGCGACGCGCGCAAAGTAGCCAATCGTAAATGGATCGTGACGCGCCGACGACCCCGGCGCCAGGTCGGCGGTGTTCACGCCGAGCGTGGCGACCCGGATCTTATCCTGCGGAATCGCGAGGTAGTCGCGCATGAACGTCGCGTAGTACTCGCTGACCGCGATGAACAGATCGACGTCAGCGACCTGCGAGCGCACCAGTGCCATCGCGTCGGCGCGATACGGCTCGGGCAAGCCGTCGAGAAAGAGGTCCTCGCCCTGCAGCGTGATCACCACCGGGCAGCCGAGCGCGCGCTTGAGCGGCGCCGCCAGGGCGATCAGCAGCGTGTACGGAATGTTGGCGATGTCGGGCCTGGGCTCGTCGGCGAGAAACTCGAGCAGCTTCTCGATCTCCTTGCGCTGATGGCCCGCCTCGCCGCGCAGCGTCGAGACCGTCATCGCGCCGAG
>JANOZI010000113.1:0-1517 GCA_031429375.1 Acidobacteriota bacterium
ATTACCGCGCTCAACCTCTCGCCCGACCGCATCGTCCAGATTCTCCGCACCGAGAACCAGAACATTCCGCTCGGCGAGATCAACGACGCCGACCGCACGCTGCTGCTGCGCAGTCCGGGCCAGTTCACCAACGTCGACGAGATCCGCAACCTGGTGGTGATGACCCGCGACGGCGTGCCGGTGTACCTGCGCGACATCGCCAACGTGCGCGACACCACCGAAGACCGCCGCTCGTTCATGCGCATCAACGGCACGCCGGGCATCCGCATGCAGGTGACCAAGCAGTCGGGCACCAATACGATCCAGGTCGCAGAAGGCGTGAAGAAGGAAATCGAGCGCATCAACGCCGACGTCCGCGGCATCAAGCTGCAACTGCTCGACGACCAGTCGAAGTTCATTGCGCGGGCGATCGGCAGCGTCACCGAGCACGCCATGCTCGGCGGCCTGCTGGTGATCGCCATCATCTTCCTGTTCCTGCGCGACCTGAAGTCGACGTTGATCATCTGCACCTCGATTCCGGTGTCGGTGATCGGCACCTTCGCGCTGCTCTACTTCGGCGGCTACACGCTCAACACGCTGACCTTCGGCGGCCTGGCGCTCGGCATCGGCATGATCGTCGACGCCGCGATCGTCGTGCTCGAGAACACCTATCGCCATCTCGAGATGGGCAAGGACCGCATCACCGCGGCGATCGACGGCAGCGAAGAAGTGTGGTCCGCGATTCTGGCGTCGACGCTGACGCATATCGCGGTGTTCGTCCCGATGTTGTTCCTGACCGGCGTCTCGAGCATCATGTTCGGCCAGCTCGCCGCCGTGGTGTCGTTCTCGCTGGCCATGTCGCTGCTGGTCGCCGTGACGATCGTCCCGGTACTGTGCTCGCGCCTGCTCGATCCGCCGCACAAGCAGCACGCCGGCAGCGGCGTGTTTGCGCGGGCCAACCGCAAGATCGATGGCGCGCTCAACAACCTCGACGAGTTCTACGCGCGCATGCTCCACCGCGCGCTGGTGCATCGTCCGACGGTATTTGCCACCGGCTTTGGCCTGTTCCTGGTCGCAGTGTTCCTGCTGCCGCGGATCGGCTTTGAATTCCAGCCGCAGACCGACGAGGGCGAGATCACGGTCGACGCCGAGCTGGCGGTCGGCTCGCGCATCGAGCTCACCGAGGCCGTGCTGATCGGCCTGGAAGACAAGATCCGCGCCGCGGTGCCGGAAGCGACGATGCTGATCACGCAGGCCGGCGGCGGCGGTGGTGGCTTCGGCGGCGGCTCGATGCACCGCGGCAACGTCAACGTCCGCCTGGTGCCGCGCGACGAGCGCAAGCGCAGCAACGAAGCCATTGCGATGCAGCTGCGCCGCGAGCTCTCCGGCATCCCCGGCGTGATCATCCGGGCGCGGCCCTCGGGCGGCCAGAACCAGATGATGCGCGGCATGGGCGGCGGCGGCGGCGACGGCCGCCTGTCGATCGAAATCCTCGGCCACGATCTCACCGTCTCGAAACAGATCGCGCAGGACCTCAA
>JANOZI010000114.1:0-5774 GCA_031429375.1 Acidobacteriota bacterium
GCATCCCGTCAGGTCGGCAATCTCCTCGCCGACCGGAACGCCCGCGATGCGCAGGTCGCGCCGCGATCCGTAGTTGCACTGCACCAGCACGCCCACCGTGTAGCCACCCTGTTCCGCCGGCAGCTTGCGCGACGCCGTGCCGATGCCGCCCTTGAAGCCGTGGCACACCATGCCCGTGCCGCCGCCGACCCCGCCTTCCTGCGGCAGGCCGCCCGCGGCGCTGTCGAGCGCCGCGCGGACGTGTTCCGGCTTCACGTGAAACCCATTGATGTCGTTCAAGCCGCCGTCGTAAGTCTCGGCCACGACCGGCAGCCACCACGGCTGCAGGGCGTTCTTCTTCGCGACCTCCCACTGGATGATCGCGTCGCGCACCACCCCAACGCTGTGCGTATTGGTGATCGCCACCGGCCCTTCCAGCAACCCGCTCTCCTGGATCCACGTCGTCCCCGTCATCTCGCCGTTGCCGTTGAGCGTGAACCAGGCGGCAAAGACCGGGTCCGAATTGGCCTTGCCGCGCGGATGAATCACCGTGACGCCGGTGCGCACGGGTCCCTTGCCGACGACGAGCGCTCCGCTGCCCGAAATCAACGTGGTGTGTCCGACCTCGACGCCGGCCACGTCGGTGATGGCATCGAGCGTGCCTGGCGTGCCGCCGATCGGCAGCTTGAGCTCGCTTTCTCTCGGCTTCTGCGCCTGGAGGGCGATCGGGAACACGAGGGTGGCGGCGAGCAGGCCAATCGATGCGCGCATGGGAGGGCTCCTCAATGTGATGCGAATACGCTGACTCTGGCGTAAAGTTCTTGCCGACCGATGCTGATGCACCGACGCGACATCGTCAAGACCCTCCTCGCCTTGTTCGTGCCGGCGCCGGCGCCGGCGCTGGCGCGAGGGCCGTCGGTTGCGACTCTCATCGGCACCGGGTCCGCGGGCTATTCGGATCAGCAGGTCAACAACCCCTATGGCCTCGCGATCGGGCCGGACCAAGCGCTGTACTTCTGCGATTTGGACAATCAGCGTATTCGCCGAATCGATCTGAAGACTCGTCGAACGACGACCGTGGCGGGCAATGGAAGCAGGGGCTATTCGGGAGATGGCAGGAGCGCGACAGAAGCGTCGCTGAACATGCCGCACGAGATTCAGTTTGACGCGCTCGGTCACCTCTATATCGCCGAACGCGACAATCACGTGATTCGCAAGGTTGATGCGAAAACCGGGATCATCTCCACCTTTACAGGTACCGGTAATGCCGGGTTCTCCGGAGATGGCGGTTCCGCGTCCACTGCACAGCTGCGGCAACCCCATAGCATTGCCGTGGATCCCACTCGCCGGTCTTTGCTCATTTGCGACATCGGGAACCACCGCATCCGGCGCGTCGATTTCGCGACGGGCACGATCGAGACCTTTGGCGGCACCGGCGAAAGGCAGCCGACGCCGGATGGCGCGCCCCTCAAGGGGACCCCGCTGAACGGACCGAGAACAATCGCGTTCGATTCTGCCGGCGATCTGTATCTTGCGCTTCGGGAGGGTAACGCCATCTACCGCGTCGATCGCAAGGGCTCGACTCTTCACCATGTGGCAGGCACTGGCGAGCAAGGCTATTCGGGCGACGGGGGTCAGGCGCGTGTTGCGAAGCTGGCCGGGCCCAAGGGGTTGGCGTGGTCGCGCAACCGCCTGTACATTGCCGATACCGAGAACCACGTCGTTCGCGAGATCGACGTCAGGACCGGCATCATCCGAACGGCGCTCGGCACTGGGCAGCGGGGCGACGGGCCAGAGCCGGATCCGGGGCGGTGTGCGCTCGCCAGGCCGCATGGTGTGCTGGTTGGGCCGGATGGTGTTCTCTACGTTGGCGACAGTGAAGCGCACCGGATACGGAGGGTGACTTGAAGGCGATGCGTTTGATGCCCGTAATCGGCCTGCTCTTGGCGCTGCTACTGATGCCCGCGACAGCAGTGGTGCACACCCAACGCGGTAGCCGGCCCAACATCATCTTCATCATGACCGACGATCACGCGGCGCATGCCATCGGCGCCTACGGGTCGCGCGTCAACCAGACGCCGCATCTCGATCGATTGGCTCGCGAGGGCGCGCTGCTGACGAGTGTGTTCGCGACCAACTCGATCTGCACGCCGAGCCGCGCCGCGATTCTCACCGGCCAATACTCGCACCTCAACGGCGTGACGATGTTCAACCGCTTCGACAGCTCGCGCATGACGGTCGCGCGGCTGCTGCAGCAGGGCGGCTACTACACCGGCATGGTCGGCAAGTGGCACCTTGGCAGCGATCCCGCGGGCTTCGACCGATGGGAGATCCTGCCTGGCCAGGGCGCGTACCGGGATCCCGTGTTCTACACGGCGACCGGCGAAAACACCTACACCGGCCGGTATGCGACCGACGTGATCACGGACCTCGCCCTCGAGTTCGTCGAGAACCGTCCGCGTGACAAGCCGTTCTTGCTGATGATGCATCACAAGGCTCCCCATCGCCCGTGGGAGCCGAGTGCCACTCACGCCGCGCATTTCGCCACCCTGCGGATTCCAGAACCGGTCACGTTCTGGGATTCGTACGCCACGCGCACGGATGCGCTTCACGAGAACCAGCAGCGCGTCGCCGCCGATCTGACCAACCGCGACTTGAAGCTGACGCCGCCGCCGGGTCTCGCCGCGCCGGAGCTCGCGAAGTGGCTCGCGATCAAGCCCGACGCCGTGGCGATCGTCCGCGACGGCAAGAGCGTGAACCTCACCGGCGAAGCACTGGTGCGGTGGAAGTATCAGCGCTACATGCAGGATTACCTGGCGACCGTTCAGTCGGTGGACGACAGCGTCGGCCGCGTGCTTGCGTTGCTGGACAAGGCTGGCCTGGCGAGGAACACCATGGTGATCTACACGAGCGACCAGGGTTTTTTTCTCGGCGATCACGGCCTGTTCGACAAGCGCTTCATGTACGAAGAGTCGATCCGGATGCCGTTTCTGGTCCGCTGGCCGGCGAGAATCAAGCCGGGAACCAGGAGCGAAGGGCTGGCGCTCAACATCGACTTCGCGCCCACGTTTCTCGAGGTGGCCGACGCTCCGGTGTCCGCGGACATGCAGGGACGCAGTTTACTTCCGCTGCTCGGCGGCCGCACGCCCTCCGATTGGCGCACGTCGATGTACTACCGCTATTACCATGACCCTGGCGATCACAATACGAGGGCGCACTACGGCGTGCGCACGCGCACGCACAAGTTGATTTACTTCTGGAAGAAAGACCAGTGGGAGCTATTCGACCTGGTCAACGATCCGCATGAGCTCCATAATTTGTACGGCGAGCCTGGGCAAGACAAGCTGACCGCAGACCTGAAACAGGAGCTCGCACGCCTGAAGCGGGAAGTGCGAGACGACGATCAGCTTGCCGACGAGCAGTTGCCGAATGGGGTCGACGGCCCGATCGCGCGATTAAGGGGCAAGTAAACCCGCAGGTGCTACCATCCGCTGGTCCGGAGTCATCGTCCCCCGAAACACTCGTTGGAGACATAGATGAAAAGCAAAATCAGTGTAGTCGTCGCAATCTTCGTGGTCGCCGGTTGGGCACTGGCCTCGGCGCAGGCGCCGTCGCTGCAAGGCGCCTGGCGCGTCAGCGAGATCGTCGTGACGGGCGCCGGGGCCTCGACCAACACCACACCGCAGCCGGGCTTGTACCTGTTTACCAAAAACCACTACAGCATCGTCACCGTCAATGGCACGGCCGCGCGCAAGGACGTCGGCCCGGCCAGGGATCCGGCCAGGCTGACCGATGCAGAGAAGGCTGCGCGCTACGACGTCTGGAACCCGTTCACGGCGAATTCCGGCACGTATGAAGTCAAAGGCAACACGCTTACCACCAAGCCACTGGTGGCGAAGAACCCCGGAGTAATGGCACCGCAAGGAACAGGGCAAACGCGAGAATTCAAGATCGACGGCAAGACCCTCACGTTGATCCAGAAATCGGCGGCGGGGCAGCCGGCCAGCGAGACCAGGACCAAACTCACGCGCGTCGAGTAATGCCGATGACACACGACCACGCGGCACGGCTCGCCGGGCTGGCGTTGCTCACGCTGCTCGGCGCGCCGCTGGCGGCACAAGCGCCGGCCGCGAGCGCGACCGCCGATCGCGATGCGCAAATCGTGCGCGCGTGGGTGCAGCGCTGGAACGCGCTCGGCAGCGGCGACGCGAAGGCGATCGACGAGCTGCTGACGCTCTACGAGCCCGATGCCCTCCACATTACCGGCCCGTTGGAGCACCAGCGCGGCACCGCCACCTACCGCGGCCACGACGGCATCCGCGTACTCGCCTCGCGTATCGCCGCGAGTCAGCAGGGGATGACGTACCGGATCGAAACCGAAACCGCCAACGAAGAGACGGCCGAGCTGCTGCACCTCGCTGAAGGACCGTGGAAAGGCCCGTCGATTGCGATTCAGCTCGTCGCCGCGTACACCGATCGCGACCCTTCGACTTCCCGGAATCCCGACACTCGGGACTCCGGGTCGCTCAGGGCAGGCGGCGGCAAACGCTGGGTGGTGCCCGGCGCCGCGTTCTTTCAGCTGGTCAACGGCAAGATCCGCCGCGCCCGCATTTACTACGCCGACGCCGAAAAGGCCGAAGTCGAGCCTCAGCCGAAGCGTCGTCCACCGGGTAATTAACCGGTCTCCCATTCGGTGTAGCGCGGACCTTTAGGTCCGCGATGCACGTCTCCGATCGGCTAAACTTGTCGCAATTCAGGGAGGGCTCGAGCATGTCAGTTCCGCTCAGGTTGCGCCGGTCGTCGGTCCTGTTGGCCGCCGCATTCTCGTGCTACTCGCTCAGCCTGATCGCCGCGGCCGATCAACCCGCGCCGCAAGCGACTTCGACGACGCACGACAAGATCGAAGCGGCCCACGACGGCATGCGCGCTGCCACTGCCGACGCCGCGCGTGACGCGGCCCGCCTCACCGATGCGATTGCGAAGCCCGCAGCCGCGCTCAGGTCGTCACCGGTGGCGCGCCGCAACTTCATCGACACGATCGTGTTCGATCGCATCAAGAAAGACGGCGTCCCGCACGCGGGACTGTCGACCGACGAAGAATTCGTGCGCCGCGCCTACATGGACGCCATCGGGCTGCCGCCGACCGCCGACGAGGTCCGCGGTTTCGTCGCCGATCGATCGAAAGACAAGCGCGATCGTTTAATCGATATGTTGATCGCGCACGACGGCTTCGCCGAACAGTGGGCCTGGTACTGGGGCGACCTGCTGCGGATGAACAACGAGGCCGGCCCAGGCGCGGCGTCGTTTCACTACTGGCTGAAAGAACAGCTGCGCGTCGACCGGCCGTATGACCTGCTGGTGCACGACGTGCTGACCCCGTCGGCCAAGGTCCATGCCACGCTGCCGTCGCTCGCGGTGATCGGCCGCAGCAACCAGTTGAAGAGCCGCATGGTCGAGAGCCCGGACGACTATCGCATCTCCAACCGGCTCGACCACCTCGACGCGCTCACCATCGACATCAGCCGTGTGTTCCTCGGCGTCAACACCTCGTGTGTGTCGTGCCACGACGGCCGCAACCATCTCGAGCCGATCAACGGATACCTGACCGAGCGCACCCGCAAGGAGTTTTTCCAGATGTCCGCGTTCTTCGGCAAGACGAGGCTGATCGGCAACTGGAACGACAAGTCGAAGAACGTCGATCGCGATCTGCAGGTGGACGACCTCGCCAAGGGCTACGACGCCGGCGACGATGCGCCGTTCCTGACGATGGCGGAAAGTCAGTTCCCGCGGGCGAG
>JANOZI010000115.1:0-4091 GCA_031429375.1 Acidobacteriota bacterium
TCCGCCACGAACTCCCGCCACGCCGCGGTATGGTAGATTGAGCGGCTCGCAAACCCCCTGAGCGCCGCGTCGTAAGCCGCGTCGTGAGCGGTCGTGAGTTCGGTGATTTCCACTGACACGCTTCAAGCAAGGATAGCGCAACCGCCGGCAGCAGTGGCCGGGCGGACTCCTCCATTATGTGTGGTATCGCGGGAATCGTAAATTTTGATGGACAACCCGTAGCCCGCGCCGTAATCGGGGCGATGACTTCATCACTCGCCCACCGCGGACCAGATGGGGAGGACGTCTGGTTGCAGGGCCCCGTCGCCTTCGGCCACCGGCGCCTGGCCATTCGCGACCTCGGCGATGGCGGCCGGCAGCCGATGAAGGACGCGAGCGGCCGGATTACCGCGGTCTTCAACGGTGAGATCTATAACGATCGCGAGCTGCGTCACCTGCTGGCGAAGGAAACCGGCGCGTCGTTCCACACCCAATGCGACGCTGAGGTCCTTGCTCCGGGATGGTCGGCCTGGGGACTCAGCCTGTTCGATCGACTTCAAGGGATGTTTGCGGTGGCGATCTGGGACGACCATCGCGAGCAGTTGATCCTCGCCAGGGATCCCGCGGGCATCAAACCGCTGTTCTTCCGGTACCACCGGGCGGCACTCCATTTTGCCAGTGAATTGAAGGGGCTGCTCGCGTTCCCTGGCCCAAGGCCCGCCCTGTCTGCGCCGGACCTGCACCGGTTCATGGCCTCGGGGTATCCCGGTCCCACGCGCACGCTCCTCAACGACATCGAGCAGATACCTCCGGGCTGCGTGCTGGTCGCGAGCCGGGCAGGTTCGCAGATCCATCGCTACTGGACGCCCACCCGCTCCGGCGAGATTCGCCGGATGGACGAGGCCGTGGAAGGGTTCTCGGCGCTCTGGAAGCAGGTGGTGTCGGAGACCCTGATCAGCGACGTCCCGGTCGGCGTGCTGTTGAGTGGCGGCATCGACAGTTCGCTCATCGCAGCACAACTCAAGGGGACCGGTCGATACGCGTTCACGGGCCGCCTGCCCCTGGCGGCCTGGGACGAAAGTTCGAGCGCTGCGGTTACCGCGCACGATGCCGGGCTGGATCACCGCGTCGCGGACGTCGACATCGACCGCGAGGTCGAATCGACCTTTCGCACGGTTGTGAAGCACGTTGACGGCCAACTCGCGGACTCCAGCTGCGTGCCGTTCTACAGGGTCTGCCAGGAAGCCCGGAAAGTCGTGCCGGTGCTCTTGTCCGGCGACGGGGCCGATGAGTTCTTCGGCGGCTATCCCACCTACCGGGCGACAAGAATTGCCGAGGCGATCCGACCGGTCCTTCCGATCTCCGTCGGCAAGGCGCTGGTGGCCGGGTTGAGGCGGGCCACCAGGCGCAGCCGCGTCCCCGTGCCAATCACCGAACAACTCGGTCGATTCTTCGCGGGCATTCTCGCCTCCCAACCCGGGCACTCTCATGCGCAATGGCGACGCTATCTGATGTCGGAAGATCGGGTGGCCTTGTACGGTCCGGCGCTCCGCGATGTCCTTGCGGACGACCCGTTGGCCGATTACACCCGCGGGGCGATGGCCGCCGGTGCGACACTGGTGGATCGCTGCCTGCTGGCTGACCAGACGTATTACCTGCCGGCCGACATGCTTGCCAAGGCGGATGCGATGAGCATGGCGCACGGACTGGAAATCCGAGTGCCCTTCCTCGATCGCCGCGTGATGGAATTCGCGGGCCGCCTGGCGCCTCACCTGCTGACGCCTTTGTTTGGTCAGGCGAAGCCTGTCCTCCGGCGCGCCCTCGTCGCTACCGGCATCGGCGCCAGGGTCGCGCGCCAGCCCAAACGGGGATTCAACATGCCGGTCGCCCACACCCTGCGCCGGGGCTTGCGACCTCTCGGAGAACGCTATCTCGATCACAACGCCGACTGCCTGTCTCCGTGGTTTGATCCAGATCGCGTCAGAGCCCTGTGGCGCGCCCATGACGGCCTGAGCGCTGACCACGGATACGTCCTCTGGGCGTTGTTGACTTTGGCGGAATGGAAAACTAGTGTCCTGACTGCATGAGCCCTGACAGTTCGCAACGTGCACATCGCCTGAGCATCGTGGTCCCCGCCTTCAACGAGCACCGCGGCCTTGTTCACGTCCTGGCCGACCTTTCCAGCGAGCTACCGGGTTCGGAGATCATCGTCGTCGATGACGGCAGCACGGATGACACCGCCGGCGCGGCCAAGGCGTTTCCCGATGTGATTGTGATTCGGCACCCGTTCAATCGGGGCTACGGCGGCGCCTTGAAAACCGGCATGCGCCACGCGACGCGGGAGTTCGTGGCGTGGTTTGACGCTGATCATGAACATCGCGCCGCCGATCTCGTAATCATGCTTGATCGCATCTCCTTGCGCGACTGCGTAGCAGTCATCGCCCAACGCCCCCTGTCGGGCCCGTCCCCAATGCGCGAATGGGGCAAGAGGGTCGTTCGGTTGCTCGCCCGAACCTTCGTCAACATCAAGAAAGACATCAACTGCGGGCTGCGCGTCTTTCGCCGAGATGTGATCGTCGGGTACCTCCCGCTGCTGCCAAATGGATACAGCGCCTCCATCACGAGCACGATGGTGCTGCTCGAGCGCGGCTACCCGCTGGCGTTTCACTCAATCGCGGCACATCCACGCATCGGGTACAGCAAAGTCAAGATCGCCGATGGATTCATCGCCATGATGTTGGTCATGCGCATCGTGATGCTGTTTGGCCCGCTGCGAGTGTTCCTGGGTTCGGGACTGATTCTCATCGCCGCAGGTACCGTGTACGGCCTGACACTGGCCTTCCGCCACGGTTTGGGTTTTCCGACAGGCGCAGTGGTTGTCGTGCTCACGGGAATGCTTCTCATGGTGTTCGGCCTGATCGCGGATCAGGTCAGTCAACTTCGTCTCTCGCTGTACGACCAATCGCCGTTCGAAGTTGTGCAGACTCCGTCAGGCCGACCCGGTACACCCGATTCGGCGACTTGAAAAACGTACGTAGCGGCGGGTCTTCAGACCCGCCCGCCAGGCGGGACTAAAGTCCCCGCCTCTACGCACCCTCTCTAGACCAGGCGGGACTAAAGTCCCGCCTCTACGTACCTGATGCTACGAGATGGCGGCCAATCCGATCAGCGTTGGCCATCACCGTGAACGTGTGATGCTTTGCTGGCAACGAGGGGAGCACCGCCCCATCCGCCACAAACAGACCCGGAGCGCCCACCACCTCACCGGTGGTGCTGGTCGCAACTCCCATGGGCAGCGTGCCTCCGTAGTGCGACTCGGAACCCGCCGCGTGAACTTTGAAGGACCCAGGCAGCCTGGCAAAACCCAGCTTCCTGAAGTCGGATGAGAGCGATCGTATGGTCGACCGCATCACCGCCAACGCATCGGGCCGCAAGCCGCCTGAGACATGCAGCGCACCAGCCCCATCCCGAGTCCTCGTCAACGTGGTGGTGTTGTTGCTGTAGGAGCTCGGCAGATAGAACAGGCCGACCAGTAATCCGGAGGCAAGGTCGCGCGCGATTCTTATGGCGCCGCGCCGGGAGAACGGCATGGCCACCGCCAGGTCTGCGGCTGAAACGCTGTCGCACAAGAACAGCGTGCCGAGGGCCGAATGGTCCGAGTCGAGCGTCATTGTCACCGTGAGTTGGCCCAGGCCAAATCCACGCTGAGGTAGTGCCCGTCCGAGATAAGACGGATCGAGAAATACGGAGGTGAAGCTCGGTGTGCTGTGCAATCGGACTGGTGCATCGTAGCGGTCGAGCGCAGCCAGCACGAGCCGCGTGCTCGGGAGCACACCGGCAGCCAGTACTACACGCCCAGCGGCAATCTCGACCGAGCCACCGTGGCGCCGGTCCTGAGCCCGCACCCGCCACCCGGAGGGACCGGCCTCGACGGCCTCAACGAGGGTGTACTCGAGAAGCCTCACATTCGGCGCCCGTGACAAAACTGCCACGTCGTCGGCCGCGTTGTAAATCGACCCTTTGGCGCACCGCCACATGCAAAAGTTGTCGAGAGCGCACGCGCCGCGAGTTCCGCGTGATCTCGTCAAGACCGCCTGTCGTGCCCGGCCGAC